>DVGD01000188.1 GCA_018712905.1 Candidatus Avoscillospira stercoripullorum
GGCCGGGATATCCGCACCATCCGCCGGGACTGCCTGCGCCGGCAGATCGGCCTGGTGCTCCAGGAGCCCTTCCTCTTCTCCAAGACCATCGGCGAGAACATCGCCGCCACAGCGCCGGAGGCGTCCACCGAGGAGCTTCGCCGCGCCGCAGCCATCGCCTGCGTGGACGAGGCCATCACCGAATTCCCCGACGGCTACGATACCCTGGTGGGCGAGCGGGGCGTGACCCTCTCCGGCGGACAGAAGCAGCGGGTGGCCATCGCCCGGATGCTGATGCAGCGCGCGCCGGTGGTGATCTTTGACGACTCTCTGTCTGCGGTGGACACCGAGACGGACACGAAAATCCGCGCTGCCCTGCGGGAAAACCTGGGCGGCGCCACGGTGATTTTGATCTCCCACCGCATCACCACTCTGATGCACGCCGACCAGATCCTGGTGCTCCAGGAGGGGCGCCGGGTGGACTTCGGCACCCACCAGGAGCTCATCTCCCGCCCCGGCATCTACCGGGAGATTTACGACATTCAAATGAGCAGCGACGACCGAGCGCAGCTGGAAAAGGAGGCGACGACCCATGGCGGCATTTGACGAGCAGGAATATACCAAATCCTTTGATCTCTCCATCTGGAAGCGCTTAGGCCCCATCCTCCGCCCCTACGGCGCCTGCTTTGTGGGTATGTTTGCCTTCAACGCTCTCACGGCGGCGGTGGACGTGGCGCTGCCGCTCCTGCAGCGGTTCGCCATAGCCAATTTTATTGAGGAGAACACCCTGGCGGGGATCGTGCCCTATGGGGCGGTGTACCTGGCGGTGATTTTGCTCCAGGCACTTTCGGTGGTGCTCTTTGCCCGAAACTCCATGTATATTGAGATGAGCGCCGGGCGCGATCTCCGCCGCAAGCTCTTCACCCATCTTCAGACCTTGTCCTTTTCCTTTTATAATGTGACGCCTGTTGGCTATCTCCTCTCCCGGGTGATGAGCGACACCAACCGCATCGCCGGCATGATCGCCTGGAACCTCACCGACATCCTCTGGGCCATGTTCTATGTGCTGGGCACCTTTGTCTCCATGCTGCTGCTCAATTGGAAGCTGGCGCTGGTGGTCATTTTGATTGTGCCGGCCATCGCCGTGCTCACATGGTACTTCCAGAACCGGATTCTCCACTGGAACCGCAAGGTGCGAAAGCTCAATTCCAAGATCACCGGCGCCTTCAACGAGGGCATCACCGGCGCCAAGACCTCCAAAACCCTGGTCATCGAGGAGCAGAACACCGCGGCCTTCCGCCGCCTCACCGAATCCATGCGGGTGGCCGGTGTCCGGGCAGCGCGGCTCAATGCTGTGTATATCCCTCTGGTGCTGTTCTTCTCCACCATGGCGGTGGCCATTGTCCTGCTCCGGGGCGGCCACATGGTGCTTGAGCAGGTGCTGGAGATTGCAACCCTCTCCACCTTCACCACCTATGCCGTGGGTATTTTCGAACCCATTCAGATGACCGCGGCCAACATCGCCGAGTTCATCTCCCTCCAGGCCTCCATCGAGCGGGTCACCGGCCTTCTGGACGAGGTGCCCATGGTGCGTGATACACCGGAGGTGGAGGCGAAGTATGGCGACGTCTTCGAGCCCAAGCGGGAGAACTGGGAGCCCCTCAAGGGCGACATCGAGTTCCGCGACGTCACCTTCCGCTATCCCGACGGCGGGGAGAACGTGCTGGAGCACTTCTCCTTAAAGATTCCCGCGGGCACCACCGTGGCCATCGTGGGCGAGACCGGGGCAGGGAAGAGCACCCTGGTAAACCTTGCCTGCCGGTTCTTTGAGCCCACAGAGGGTCAAATCCTCATCGATGGCCGGGACTACCGGGAGCGGAGTCAGCTGTGGCTCCATGCCAACATCGGCTATGTGCTCCAGAGTCCCCATCTCTTCTCCGGCTCTGTCCGCGAGAACATCCGCTATGGCCGCCTGGACGCAACCGACGCCGAGGTGGAGGCCGCGGCCAAGGCCGTCTCCGCCGATACGGTGGTGGCCAAGCTGGAAAAGGGCTGGGAGAGCGACGTGGGCGAGGGCGGCGACAAGCTCTCCACCGGCGAAAAGCAGCTCATCTCCTTCGCTCGGGCGGTGCTGGCCAATCCCCGGATCTTTGTCCTGGATGAGGCTACCTCCTCCATCGACACCCAGACCGAGCAGCTCATCCAGGATGCCATTGACCATCTATTGAAGGATCGCACGTCCTTCCTCATCGCCCATCGACTCTCCACCATCCGCAAGGCAGACCTTATTTTGGTGGTGCGGGATGGCAAGATCGTCGAGCAGGGCAAGCACCAGAAGCTTCTTGCCAAGGGCGGCTATTATCACGACCTCTATTCCAAGCAGTTCGCTGAGGAAAACGCTGCCAAAATTCTCCAGTAACCGAAATGGCCGCCTCACGTTGTCTGTGAGGCGGCCATTTTGATGCAAATTCGATACAGCCGAATGATAAAATATTTATAATCCAGTCATAGCGGCCAGGGCGTCACACTGCTGCTGATTGAGCCCCTTCTTCATGGAGAGACCCTCTTCGATGCCCACATCGACCATGGAGCCGTGCTGGGAGCAGATGACCCGGTTGGTTTTTCCGGCCAGGAGTACCTCCACAGCGGTGTAGCCCATGCGGGTTGCCATGACGCGATCCCGCGCCGTGGGCGTGCCGCCGCGCTGAATGTGGCCAAGGATGGTCACCCGGGGATCGAGCCCCAGCTCTTCGTGGATCTGTTCGCCGATCTCTATGGCCTTGCCTGCGCCCTCGGCGACGACAATCATGAAGTGGGTCTTCCCGGCCAGACGCGCCCGACGGATCTTTTCCACCACATCGCGATCGAAGTCCATGGGGAGCTCCGGCATCAGAACGGCCGTGGCACCCACAGCCAGACCTACATACAGCGCCAGATGGCCGGCGTTGCGACCCATGACCTCCACCACAGAGCAGCGCTCGTGGGACTGCATGGTGTCGCGCAGGCGGTCGATGGCGTCCACGGCGGTGTTGGAGGCGGTGTCAAAGCCGATGGTATAGTCGGTGCAGGCGATGTCGTTGTCGATGGTGGCGGGCACGCCCACCACGGAGACGCCGGTCTTGGCCAGGGCTTCTGCGCCGCGGAAGGTGCCGTCGCCGCCGATGGCCACAATGCCGTCGAGCCCCACGAGCTTGCAGGTGGCCGCCGCGCGCAGCTGACCCTCCTCGGTGCGGAACTCGTCGCTGCGGGCGGTGTAGAGAATGGTGCCGCCGCGATTGATGATATGGGTGACGGTGCCGGCGTCCATTCTGAGGATATCGCCGTTAATGAGACCATTGTAGCCCCGGCGAATGCCGACGCATTCAATGCCCCGGTACAGACAGCCGCGCACCACAGCGCGAATAGCCGCGTTCATGCCCGGCGCGTCGCCGCCGCTGGTGAGCACACCGATACGCTTGATGGGTTTGTTCATAGGTAACACCTCGTTTTCCGATGGTAAAAGGCAGCGGATAACCGCTAAGGGTATTTTATACGATTTTATTTTTCTTGTAAAGGCCTAAGTCGGCAGAGGGGAGGGAAGAAAGTTTTTTGCCGGCGGAACCTTTTTCCTGGAGATACCGTCTACTAATATGGCAGCGGTTGTATCCAATTTGTTGTTGACAGTGCTGTATTAACCTATATAATACAGTTTAGAAGAAACGCAATCAGGAGGACATGATATGAAAAAAAGAGTGCTGGCACTGCTGCTGGCATGTCTCACGCTGGTGGGGCTGCTGGCCGGGTGCAATCAGAAAACGTCCAATCCCTCCAATGGGGAGGAAAACGATGCCGATACGCCCAAGTGCGGCTATCAGACCACCTTTACCCCCTTGGAGATCGACGACTCGCTCAAAGTGGAATATATTTACGGCATGTGCTTCAGCGGCGACAAGGTCTACTTTGTGGGCAACGCAGCTGTGGGCGAGACAACGGCCACCGATCCCGAGACCGGCGAGCCCTATCTCGACGAGGCAGGCCAGCCCATTACATACAGCACCTATGAGCCCCGGCTCTTCCAGCTGGAGATGGACACCATGAAGGTCAGCCCCATGGAGGCCTACAAGCCCAGCGCCATCCCCGAGGGGATGGAGGGCAGCGTCTCCATCAACTCCATCATTCCCAGTTCCGACGGCAGCATCTGGGTCAACGAGCAGCTCTATGCTTACTCCGCCTCCTCCGGAGGTGCGATTGCCTACGACAGCGTTGCTGTAGCGGAGGCGACTACCACGGAAGCTGTGGCAGTCGATACGCCCGTTGCCGAGGAGCCCACGACGGATACGGAGTATCAGGAGATCAACCGTTCCACCCTCATCCACATCGGTGCAGACGGCACGGTGCTCTCCTCTCTGGAGATCAAGGCAGAGGACGGCACTTATCTTGGTTCCATTCTGGCCGACGATGCCGGTTACCTCTATAGTACCGACTGGAGCAATGTGCTGATCTTTGACGGCGAGGGCAAGCAGGTGGCCACGATCCCTGTGGAAAACGGCATCAACAACCTGGTCAAGCTCAGCGACGGCAAGGTCTATGCCAACATGTGGTTCAGCAGCGAGGACGGCAGCTACAACGGCCTGGCGCTGGTGGATGCCACGGCCAAGGCGCTCAGCGAGGATGTGATCCAGCTGCCCAACGGCGCCTACAACACCTACCCCGGCAACGACGAGTATCCCTTCTTCTACGACAACAACGGCACCATTTACGGCTATAATGCCCAGACCAAGGAGGGCGAGCGGATGTTCGCCTGGCTGGACTGCGACATCAGCAGCGACCAGGTGAGCCAGTTTACCATCAAGCCCGACGGCACCATCGTGGCGCTGGAGAGCAGCTATGATGAGCAGGCCATGGAGCAGAAGTACAACCTGGTCACCATCAAGCGGGTGGACGCTTCCACGCTGCCGCCCAAGGAAGAGATCACCCTGGCCTGGCTCTACACCGACTGGGATCTCCGCAACCAGATTGTGAAGTTCAACCGCTCCCAGGACAAGGTGCGCATCAACGTGGTGGACTACTCCCAGTACAATACCAACGACAATTACGATGCCGGCATTCAGCAGCTGAACACCGAGATCCTCTCGGGCAAGGTGCCGGACATTCTCTGCACCAACGGCCTGCCCATTGAGCAGTACGAGGGCAAGGGAATCCTCATGGATCTGTGGCAGCTCATTGACAGTGACAGCGAGCTCAGCCGCGAGGATCTCATGACCCATCTCTTCGACGTCATGTCCGTGGACGGCAAGCTCTACCAGGTGGTGAGCAGCTTCTCCATCGACACCGTGGCCGGCAACACCGCCATCGTGGGCGACCGGGACACCTGGACGCTCCAGGATCTCCAGCAAGCCAAGGAGCAGATGAGCGATGACGCCACCATCTTCGGCGAGTCCGACGTCAAGACCGATATTCTCTATACCTGCGTGAGCCACGGCGTGGACGGCTTCATCGACTGGGCGAACAAGACCTGCAGCTTCGACAGCCAGGAGTTCATCGACATGCTGAACTTCGCCAACTCCTTCCCCAAGGAGTTCGACTGGGAGAACTACGACTATAGCAGCGCCGACTCCGAGTATAGCCGCCTGCGCTCCGGCAAGCAGATGCTGACCCGAGCCTACCTCTACTCCTTCAATGACGTGCAGTATCAGAAGCTGCTCCACGGCGGCAACGTCTCCTTCGTGGGCTACCCCACCACCTCTGGCAACGGCAGCAGCTTCAACATCAGCGGCGGCATGGCCATTTCTGCCTCCTGTAAGAACCCCGAGGCGGCATGGAGCTTTGTGCGCACCATCCTCACCGAGGACTACCAGACCACGAACTATATGTGGCAGTTCCCCACCAACAAGCACTCCTTCGAGGCCTACAAGGAGCAAGCCATGAAGCAGGAGTACTACGAGGATCCCGAGACCGGTGAGCAGGTGCCCCAGCCCACCATGACGTATGAGTTTGACGGCCAGCAGCTGAACCTTTATGCCATGACCGAGGATGAGTATAACCTCTTCATGCGGGTCTATGAGAACTGCAACAGCGTCACGGCCTATAACCAGGAGATCAACAATATCATCACCGAAGAGACTGCGGCCTTCTTCGACGGGCAGAAGACTGCCGAGGAGACTGCCAAGATCATCCAGGATCGCGTCTCGCTGTACGTGGCCGAAAAGGGCTAAAATACCATGCGGGAGCGGGCCGATGCCCGCCCCGCTTCCGTAGGGGACGTTGTCCTCATCGTCCCGTCCCCATCGCCCCGTAGAGCGGGCTGCCCACAGCCCGCCGCCCGCTCCCACCCTTGGTAAGAATCGAGTTGACCTATGGAGAAGATAAAAGCCAGCCCCAAGCGTCCGCCCCGGACAAAGGCACGTACCGGTGCCGTCCGCCGCGTCAATGACGCTATCCGCAATCTGATGCACGCCTCTTGCTTTTTGGGGCCGAGCTTTCTGGGCGTGCTGCTGTTTTTCATCGTCCCCTTCGGGGTGGTGGTGTACTATTCTTTCATCCAGGGTCCCATGGACAGTAGCTTTGTGGGGCTTCAAAATTATGAAAACGTCATGGCGAACTCCGCCTTTCAGCTGGCGGTGAAGAATACTGTGGTGTTCACCGGCGTGGCCGTACCCCTGGCGGTGGTGCTTTCGCTGGTGCTGGCACTGATGCTGGAGTGCCGAATCCCCCTGAAGTCCCAGTTCCGCACCTTTTTCTTAAGCCCCATGGTGGTGCCCATTGCGTCCATCATTCTGGTGTGGCAGGTGCTCTTCCACTCCAACGGCGTGGTCAATGAATTTCTGGCCACCTTTGGCGTGGACAAGATTGACTGGCTCAAATCCGACTTCTGCAAGGTTGTCATCGTGGTACTCTTTGAATGGAAGAACCTGGGCTATTTCATGATCCTCTTCATGGCGGCGCTCAACAACATTCCCAGATCCCTTCTGGAGGTGGCCGACGTGGAGGGCGCCTCGGCGGTGCACAAGTTCTTCAAGATCAAGCTCCGCTATCTCTCGCCCACGGTACTCTTCGTGACCATCCTGGCCATCATCAATTCCTTCAAGGTCTTCCGGGAGATCTACCTGCTCACCGGCAACTATCCCTACACAGGACTTTATATGATGCAGCACTTTATGAACAACATGTTCCGAGATCTCGACTACCAGCGGCTTTCCGCCGCGGCGGTGATCCTTGCGCTCGGCATGGTGGTGCTCATCGCCATCCTCTTTGCGGTGGAAAACTGGTTCGGAAAGGATGTGGAAGGATGAAAAAGCCGCGCCTCTTTTCCCGCACCGCCCTCACCATTTTGGCTGCGGTGTTCGCCATTCTCTTTCTCCTGCCCACGGTGCTCACCATCACCAATTCCTTTATGACCCAGAGCGAGATCACCGCCAACTACGGCCAGGTCTTCGCCACGGCCAAGCAGGGCACCAGTTACATTGCCGATACCATCAATTTGAAGTTCATCCCCGACAAGGTGAGCTTCTCGCAGTATATCACCGTGCTGTTCCGAAGCCCGGACTATCTTCTGAAATTCTGGAATTCGGTGATTTTGGTGGTACCCATCGTAATTTTGCAGTTAATCATCGCCTCCATTGCCGCCTACGGCTTCACCCGATGGCGCGGCAAGGTCAGCGATGTGATCTTCTTTTCCTACGTCATCCTGATGCTCATGCCCTACCAGGTGACGCTGGTACCCAACTATCTGGTGAGCGACTGGCTGGGGATCCTCAATACCCGCTGGGCAATTATCCTGCCGGGCGCCTTCGCACCGTTCTCTGTGTTTCTGCTCACCAAATTTATGCGGCGCATTCCCAATTCTCTCATTGAGGCGGCCAAGCTGGACGGCTCCAGCGAGTTCCAGATCTTCAAGAACATCTGCCTGCCCCAGTGCCGCAGCGCCCTCTATTCTATTGCGATCCTGGTGTTCATCGACTACTGGAATATGGTGGAGCAGCCGCTGATTTTGCTCAACGACGCAAGTAAGCAGCCTTTGTCGGTGTACCTTTCCACCATCAACTCCGGCGAGATCGGCATTGCCTTTGCCATCGCTGTCATCTACATGATCCCCGGCCTTCTCCTGTTCCTCCACGGCGAGGAATTCCTGGTGGAAGGCATCGCCCACTCCGGTTCGGTGAAGGGCTAAATTCCAAACGTGTACTGCTGCGCCTCCAGGCGCCAAACCACCAAGAGAGGTATGATACCCTATGCAAAGAACAAAACGACGGGAATGGGTCAAGACCTTTGCCATCATTTTTCTGGCGATTCTCTTAGTGCTCACCTTCTTTTCCAACACCATCATGAACCGCTCTCTTCCCGAGGTGGCGGCGCAGTATGTGGAATCTGGCACCATCAATGCCAAGATCCGCGGTACTGCCACCGTGGCGGCAGATGAGACCTATGATGTCACCATCAATCAGACGCGCAAGATCCGCAGCGTTATGGTGAAGGTGGGCGACAATGTCTCAGCGGGGGACATCCTCTTTGTCCTGGAGCCGGCGGACAGCGAGGAGCTGAAAACTGCCCAGAAGACCTTGAGCGATATGGAGCTGGCCTATCAGAAGAGCCTCATTGAGGCCTCCAACGCCA
>DVGD01000189.1 GCA_018712905.1 Candidatus Avoscillospira stercoripullorum
TCCGTCTGATCGTAGAGCACCACGCCCTGCCCCACGGCCACGGGCGTGTTGGGCATGATGCGAATCACCGGGTAGTCGCCCCCGGCCATGGCGCGAATCTGCGCCATACTCACCCCTGCCGCCATGCTCACCAGGGTCACCGGCGTTTTCCGGCGCTCCAAAGCCGGCTGCAAATCCGCAAGCAGCCCCGCCATCATCTGGGGCTTCACGCCCAAAAAGACGAGATCGCAGCTTTCCGCCACCTCTGTGGCCGTGGCCACCCGGCACGAGAGCGCCTGGGAGAGGACTTCGGCCTTCTCGGGGCTGCGGTTGGAGACCACAATCCGCCCCGGATCCACCGCCCGCGCCGCCGCCCGCGCCAGGGCGCCGCCCATGTTTCCAACGCCAATAAATCCGATGGTCTGTTCCATTTATCTCACCTGTCCGTTTCCGTGAATCACATATTTGTACGTGCAGAGCTCCTCCAAGCCCATGGGGCCCCGGGCGTGGAGCTTTTGGGTGGAAATGCCCATCTCGCAGCCCAGGCCGAACTCCCCGCCGTCGGTAAAGCGGGTGGAGCAGTTTACATAAACCGCCGCGCTGTCCACCAGCCGGGTGAACCGCGCCGCCGCCTGCTCATCGGCGGTGACGATGGCTTCGCTGTGGCCGGTGGAGTGCTGGGCGATGTGGGCGATGGCCTCGTCCAGGCTGTCCACCACCTTCACCGCCAGGATATAGTCCAGAAACTCCGTGTCAAAGTCCAACTCGCCTGCGGACTCGCCGGGGATGATCTCCGCCGCCCTGGGGCAAAGGCGCAGCTCCACGGGCACCTTGCCGTCGGCGGCGCGGTCGTCCACCAGGCGCTTTTGAAGCCTGGGAAGAAATTCCGCCGCCACGGCCTCGTGCACCAAGAGCACCTCCTCGGCGTTGCACACCGACGGGCGGCTGGTCTTGGCGTTTTCCACGATCCGAAGCGCCATGGAGAGGTCGGCGGCCTTGTCCACATACACGTGGCAGATGCCCGTGCCGGTCTGGATGCAGGGCACCTTGGCGTTTTCCGTGACGGCGCGGATGAGCCCTGCGCCGCCCCGGGGAATAAGCAGATCCACCAGCCCCACGGCCTGCATCAGCTCCGTGGCGCTATTGCGGGTGGTGTCCTCCACCAGACCGATGAGCTCGGCGGGAAGGCCGGCGGTTTCAAGCCCCGCCTGCATGGCCGAGACAATGGCCTTCGAGGAGGCAAAGGCCTCCTTGCCGCCCCGGAGGACGCAGGCGCTGCCGGCCTTGAGGGCAAGAGCCGCGGCGTCGGAGGTGACGTTGGGACGGCTTTCATAGATGATGGCCACCACGCCCATGGCCACGCCCACCTGGTCGATGGTCATGCCGTTGGGGCGGACGACCTGCCGCCGCACCCTGCCCACGGGGTCGGGAAGGGCAGCTACCTGCCTCACGCCCTCGGCCATGTCCAGAACGCGCTGGCGGCTGAGCGCCAGGCGGTCGATCATCACAGGGGCGATGTGCCCCTGGGCGGCGGCCACATCCCGGCGGTTGGCCGTGAGAATCTCGTCGCAATTTGCCTCCAGGGCGGCGGCCATGGCCAAGAGCGCCTGGTTTTTCTGCGCGGTGGTGGCCTCCGCCAGGGCGGGAGCGGCGGCTTTGACGGTTTTTAAGAGTTCCTGGGTGGTCATGGGGTCTCTCTCCTTCCTAAAAAGCGGGTGCCCACGGGCTTTCCATCGAAGAGGTCATAGAGTAGCTCCGGCTTCTGGCCGTTGGCGATGACCATGTCGATGCCCGCGCCGCAGGCAATCTCCGCGGCCTGGAGCTTGGTGGCCATGCCCCCCGAGGCCAGGGCGGAGCCGGCGCCGCCGGCCAGGGCGCGGATCTCGTCGGTGATCTCGTCCACCTGGGCGATGAGCCGGGCGGCGGGTTCGCGGTGGGGGTCGGCGGTGTAGAGTCCGTCGATGTCCGAGAGGAGGATCAGCAGGTCAGCCTCCACCAGCCGCGCCACAATGGCCGAAAGGGTGTCGTTCTCGCCGATGGTGGTCTCAATGCCGATTTCGTCGGTGGCTACGGCGTCGTTTTCGTTGAGGATGGGCAGGGCGCCCAGGGCGAGGAGCCGCTCCAGGGTGTCGTGGAGGTGGCCGCTGCGGCGGGGGTCGCGGACATCGTCGGCGGTGAGCAGGATCTGCGCCACGGTGTGGTGGTACTCCGAGAAGAGCTTGTCGTAGAAGTACATGAGCTCACACTGTCCCACCGCCGCGGCGGCCTGCTTGCCGGGCATGTCCTTGGGGCGGCCGGGCAGCCCCAGCTTGCCCACCCCCATGCCGATGGCGCCGGAGGACACCAGCAGCAGCTGATGCCCGGCGTTTTTGAGATCGCTGAGGATTTTGCACAGTAGCTCCACCCGGCGGATGTTCAGCCGCCCGCCGCGATGCGCCAGGGTGGAGGTGCCGATTTTGACAACAATACGCATGATGGTCTCCTTTTTAGGGTTGTTCTACGCAGAGCCGGAAGCGTGGTTGTAGGGGCGCATTGTATATGCGCCCGGGTAGGCACTTGCGAAACCGCCACTGCCACGGGCGGATATATAATCCGCCCCTACGGGTGCGGTGCAAATTGTAGGGGTCGATCTCCGATTGACCCGCGGGCGGCTCGGAGAGCCGCCCCTACGGGTGCAGTGCGTTTTTTTGGTGCATTCGTAGGGGTCGATCTCCGATCGACCCGCGGGCGGCTGATAGCCGCCCCTACAGGTGCGGTGGTATTTCCCGGTGCCTGCGCTTTTTCACATTGCTTTCCTAGAGTGTACAACACAGGTAAGGCGGTTGTCAACGGCGGGGAAATCTGATACAATAAAATTATATTAGAGAAAGGAGAAGCGACATGCGGATCACAACAAAAGAAAACGACATTGCCTCCATCCTCTACTCCGAAAAGCAGATTGCCGCCATGGTGGAAACCCTGGGCGAGAAGATCACCGAAGACTACCAGGGCACCCGGCCGGTGATGGTGTGCGTCCTCAAGGGCGCGTCCCTCTTCTTCACCGACCTGTGCCGGGAGATCGACCTCAACATCGACATGGACTTCATCTCCGTGTCCAGCTACGGCACCTCCAGCAAGTCCTCGGGCGTGGTGAAGCTCAACAAGGACGTGGATGTGGACATCACCGGCCGGGACGTCATCATCGTTGACGACATCATCGACTCCGGCCTCACCCTCAAGCACCTCAAAAACCTCTTCTCCACCCGCGGCCCCAAGAGCGTGAAGACCATCGCCCTCCTCGACAAGAAGGTGCGCCACGACCCCGACCTCACGCCGGACTATGTGGGCTTCCAGTGCCCGGACTACTTTGTGGTGGGCTACGGCTTGGACTACGCCAACAACTACCGCAACCTCCCCTACATCGGCATCCTCAGGGACGAGGTGTTCCGGTAAGGCGCGGCGGTGCACCATCGATCCCGGGTGTAGGGGCGCATTGAATATGCGCCCCTCAGACTGTCAAAAAACCTCGTTGAAAACTTGTGCGACAGAGCAGCGGGGGGTGTGTGCGGGGGGCAAAAAGCCCACCGCGCGTTCAATCAAACAGGATTTTGAAACTTTTTTGAAAGTTTCAAAAT
>DVGD01000190.1 GCA_018712905.1 Candidatus Avoscillospira stercoripullorum
ATCGACGCGGCCGCCGCGGCGGGGGTGGAGATCGTGGTCATCGACTCGGATGTCGATTCCATGTCTGTGGACGCAAGAATCGGCACGGACAACGTGGAGGCCGGCTACATGGCCGCCCAGGCCGCCCTGGAAAAGCGCGAAGGGGACATGGTGCTGGGGCTTGTGAACTACGATTTGGGCAGCCGCAACGGCCAGGAGCGGGAGCAGGGGCTCCGGGAGCTGCTCCTGGGAAGCGACCGGGTCAGGGGAATCTACACCATCAATGTCCTCGCCGAGGAAGAGGACGCCAGGGAGAAGACCATGGATCTGCTCACCCGCCACCCGGAGATCAACGTGGTGGTGGGCTTCAACGAGCCCACGTCCGTGGGCGCCGCCCAGGCGGTGGCGGCGCTGGGCTTGGGCGGCGAAGTGACGGTGGTGGGCTTTGACAGCAACGTGAAAACCGTGGATCTCATGCAGGAGGACGTGGTCTCGGCGCTTATCGTGCAAAACCCCTACGCCATGGGCTATTTGGGCGTGGAGGCGGCCTGCCAGCTTCTGGGCGGCGTGGCCTTCGATTCCCAGAGCTTTATCAATACCTCCACCCAAATTGTCACAAAAGAGAATATGTTTTCCCTGGAGGGGCAGAAGGCATTGTTTCCCTTTGACGCCTCCTGACAAATTGCACAAAAATTGGGACGCTTTTTTGGAGCGTAAAGAATTAGGTGGTAAGATTTTCTACTTTTAACATAAAAAAACCCATTGTGTTTCCGTTTAAATTCCGCTATGATAGTATCATCACCAAAGCCCCCCTGGGGGAGCTGCGGCAAATTTATACTAATGGAGGAACAATCGGAAATGAAAAAAATCATTGCCCTGCTTCTGGCTCTGATGCTGGTGTTCAGCCTGGCCGCCTGCGCTGGCGACACCAACACTGACACCACCGACACGACCGACACGACCGACACCACCGACACCACCGATACCACTGACACGACCGATACCACCGACACCACCGACGACACCACCGACGACACCACCGACGACACCACCACCGACGCTTCTGCGCTGAACGTGGGCGTGTTCTACTACAACTATGCTGATACCTACATCTCCAGCGTGCGTTCCGCTCTGGACGCTGCCCTGGAAGCCAAGGGTATCACCTACAACGATTTCGACGGCAACAACAGCCAGGCTACCCAGAATGAGCAGATCTCCACTGCCATCACCAACGGCTGCAACCTGCTGATCGTCAACATGGTCACCTCCGGCTCTTCCGATACCGCCAAGGCTATCATGGAGCTGGCTGGCGATGTTCCCGTTATCTTCTTCAACCGCGCTGTGGAAGAGGACGGCGCTGAGGGCACTGTCCTGGGCGCTTACGAGAACATCTGCTTCATCGGCACCGATGCTCCCGAGGCTGGCCACCTGCAGGGCCAGATGGTCGGCCAGTACGTGCTGGACAACTACGACGCTCTGGATCTGAACGGCGACGGCCAGATCTCCTACGCCATGTTCAAGGGCGACGAGGCCAACGTTGAGGCTATCTACCGCACCCAGTACGGTGTTGAGGACGCCAACGCTGTTCTCGAGGCTGCCGGCAAGCCCGCTCTCGTCTACTTCGATGCCAGCAACACCTCCGGCTACCAGGTCGATATGAACGGCGCTTGGTCCGCCCAGGCTGCTCTGGACTACATGAACACCAACCTCTCCCAGTACAACGAGGCCAACGGCAACATGATCGAGCTGGTTATCTGCAACAACGATAACATGGCCGAGGGTGTTATCTCCGCTCTGAACGCTGCTGGTTACAACAACGGCGAAGGCACCACCACCATCCCCGTCTTCGGCGTGGACGCCACCGACTCCGCTGTGCAGCTCATTAAGGACGGCAAGATGACTGGTACTGTCAAGCAGGACGCCGAGGGCATGGCCAACGCCATCGCTGAGGTTGCCGCTGCTACCGGCGCCGGCTCCACCCTGACTGACGGTGTCGCTGCCGCTGCTGCTCTGAACACCGACATGTACACCATCGCCGAGGGCATCGCCAACAAGCTCTTCGTTGCCTACGCTCCCTACACCGGCGAATAATAGTTCCATCCGCTGCAAACCAAGCAAACTTTTGGGCAGCTGCCGCCAAGGCGGCAGCTGCCCTTTTTAAAAAGGAGGACAGGAAGATATGGAGGAGAATGTCCTGCTCCAAATGACGGACATTACCAAAACATTCCCCGGCGTCAAGGCCCTGGATCACGTCTCCCTGACGGTGAAACGGGGCACTGTCCATGCCCTGATGGGTGAAAATGGCGCCGGTAAATCCACGCTGATGAAATGCCTCTTCGGCATCTATGCCAAAGACGGCGGCCACATCTATTTGGATGGCAAGGAAATCAATTTTAAAAGCTCCAAGGAAGCACTGGAGAATGGCGTAGCCATGGTGCACCAGGAGCTCAACCAGGCGCTCAAGCGCTCGGTCATGGATAACCTCTGGCTTGGCCGCTACCCCAAGGTGGGCGGCATCATGGTCAACGAGGGCAAGATGTATAAGGACACCTTGAAGGTGTTTGACGAGCTGGGAATTAAGGTCGATCCCCACCGGATCATGAGCACCATGCCCGTTTCCCAGCGGCAGATGGTGGAGATTGCCAAGGCTGTCTCCTATAATTCCAAGGTCATCGTCTTCGACGAGCCCACCTCCTCCCTCACCGAGGAAGAAGTGGAGCACTTATTTAAGATTATTAACATGCTCCGGGATCGGGGCGTGGCGATCATTTATATTTCCCACAAGATGGCGGAAATCAAGCGCATCTCCGATGAAATCACCATCATGCGCGACGGCACCTGGGTGGCCACAAAGCCCTCTGCCGAGCTGGAGATGAACGACATCATTCGCCTGATGGTCGGCCGTGAGCTTGGCAAC
Organism: Candidatus Avoscillospira stercoripullorum; assembly: GCA_018712905.1. Lineage (GTDB taxonomy): Bacteria > Bacillota > Clostridia > Oscillospirales > Oscillospiraceae > Avoscillospira > Avoscillospira stercoripullorum. The sequence continues at coordinate 2,897 of DVGD01000190.1, forward strand.
CAGTTCCCGCCCAAGACCAACAAGCCCGGCGAGGTCTATCTCAAGGTCGAGGGGCTCACCGCCCAGTATTCCTTGCTGAAGGACGTCTCCTTCACTGCCCGCCGGGGCGAAATTCTCGGTCTTGCCGGCCTGGACGGCAGCGGCCGTACCGAGACGCTGGAGAACATCTTCGGCGTGGCCACGAGAAAGTCCGGTACAGTGACCCTGGGCGGCAAGCTCTGCCGTAATCGCAACAGCCGCGAGTCCATCAAGAACGGCTTCGCCCTCCTCACCGAGGAGCGCCGCGCCACCGGCATTTTCGCCATTCTGAATATCCGGGAAAATACCGTTATTTCCAGCCTCAAGAAGCACAAGAAGCTGGGTCTCTTCCTCAGCGAGGCATCCATGCGCAAGGACACCCAGTGGTCCATCGACGCCATGCGCACCAAGACGCCCACCCAGGAGACCAAGATCCGCAGCCTCTCCGGCGGCAACCAGCAGAAGGTCATTCTCGGCCGCTGGCTCCTGACCGATCCTGAGGTGCTGCTGCTGGACGAGCCCACCCGCGGCATCGACGTGGGCGCCAAGTATGAGATCTATCAGCTCATCATCGACCTGGCCAACAAGGGCAAGACCGTTTTGATGGTCTCGTCGGAAATGCCCGAGCTTTTGGGTGTGTGTGACCGGATTTTGGTCATGTCCGGCGGCCGCCTGGCCGGCGAAGTGGATGCCAAGAACACCACGCAGGAAGAGATCATGACTCTGGCTGCGAAATACGTATAAGGAGGCTGCACCATGGTTAACCCCGTGAAAAATATCCAGCGCACTGCTGCCGAGTACCGGCAGATGGATAAAAAAGACCAGCGCCGTTTCTGGGTAGACGGTATTCTCAACAACGCGCTTTACATCCTGATGGTGATTTTCATCATCTATACCGCCTTCAAGAATGAAAACTTCCTGAAGCCCGGCTCCATTGTCAACATCATCTCCCTGGCGGCGGCCTCCCTGCCCATTGCCCTTGGTATCGGCGGCTGTATCGTCCTCACCGGTACCGACCTTTCCGCCGGCCGTGTGGTCGGTCTGTCGGCTGCCATCTCCGCCGCTCTGCTCCAGTCTCCCGACTGGGCCAACAAGATCTTCACGTGGCTGCCCGACCTGCCCATGGCGACCTACATTGTCATCGCCATCATCGCGGTCATGATCGTGGGCTCCATCGTGGGCTTTATCAACGGCTTCTTCGTGGCCAAGTTCTCCCTGCACCCCTTCATCGTCACTCTGGCCACCCAGCTCATCACCTACGGCGCCATCCTCATGTTCTTCATGAGCAACGGCAACAACGGCCAGCCCCTCTCCGGCCTGTCCGATACCTACAAGAACTTCGTCACCGGCTCCATGATTAAGTTCCAGAACAATGTGAACATCCCCTGGTACGTGCTCTATGCCGTCATCATGGTCATTGCCATGTGGTTCATCTGGAACAAGACCACCTTCGGCAAGAACATGTTTGCCGTGGGATCCAACGCTGAGGCTGCCAACGTCTCCGGCGTCAACGTCTTCAAGACCACTGTCATGGTGCACACCCTGGCCGGCCTCATGTACGGCCTCACCGGCTTCATCGAGGCTGCCCGTATCAGCTCCATCTCCCAGTCCACCGGCCTCAACTATGAGTCCGACGCCATCGCAGCCTGCGTTATCGGCGGCGTATCCTTCGTTGGTGGTACTGGTAAGATCAGCGGCATCGTGCTGGGCGTGTTCGTCCTGCGTATCATCTTCGTTGCCCTGAACTTCCTGTCCATCGATCCGAACCTGCAGTACATCATCAAAGGTCTCATCATCCTGGCGGCCTGCTCGCTGGATATGCGCAAGTACCTGGTTCGCAAGTAATTTCATCGTGCTTTTCGCCCTGGGTTCCCCCACCCAGGGCGATTTTTTTTGCGACAAAACAGAGGGAAAATCCCCCATTTGGGGGATGTGACCGGGAGAAGATTGGTGATATGATATACCATACCAAAAGCCTCCCCTTGAGGGGAGGTGGCGCGCGCAGCGCGACGGAGAGGTGTTTGGACACTGACGATGTCCGCAAGTCCTCCGCCCATTGCACCGCGGGTCGATGGGGACATCGCCCCCTACAAACCGCGGGCGGGGAATAAACCCCGCCCCTACGAAACAACTGAAAGCGTGCTGTAGGGGCGGCCTTTATGGCCGCCCGCAGGGCAGTAGCGAGTTCCACCAACCACCGCCGAACGTACCAACTGTAGGGCGGCATGCCCTCATGCCGCCGCCTGTACCAGGCTGCCCAGGCACCCTCCAGGGGAGACAATGGGACGCTCCCACGCCCCTATGGAATCCCATAAACTGGGATAATAAATGACAATATTTACCAACCAAAATTTGCATTCAAGCCAAAAAAATGACGTTCGCGCCGGATCTCTTGCAATTCAAAATGGGTTCCGATAACATACTCCTATAAACTGTGTACCCGTGCGCCCATTTGCCAGAATCTGCCCGAGGAAGCGTGTTACAATCGTGCAAAATCGGGGGCGCGGACAG
>DVGD01000191.1 GCA_018712905.1 Candidatus Avoscillospira stercoripullorum
AATGTGTCTCTTGTCCCGGGCATTGAATCACTGGATCTTGAAAATCAGTCCATCATCGCCCTGCTGAAGGATACCTATAAGTTGGATCTGCGTTGCTCCAATCGAGAGCTGCGCGCCGTTCTGGCCGACGATACCTCCTCAAAACTCCTGGGCGTTTCCCAGAAGTTTCCCTTGCTCCAGGTCTCCGATCTGAAGACCGGCATCTTCCAGGGAGAAGAGCTGCCGGTGGAGTACTACACATTTCTCTATGTAACTGACCGGATTCGCTACTCTCCAGAGCTTTGACAGGCCAGCCAGGCCAAGTGCAGGCTGTCCTCGAAAGCACCTGGTTATCGAAACAGAGGGACATGTATGCGGAGACAAAAATTCCCATGCGCGTTCAATAGTCCGCCCACATATGGCTATCGTCCTTCTCATGTGCCGTAAAATACCCGCTCCTCTAAAGCCCAGTCATACGCCGAGAGAACAGTATCGAGGAGAGTGCGCACCAGCTCCAGCTTGTCGTGCCAGTCCTCCTGGTCACGGCTGCACGCGGGGTACATGGTCTTATCTTGGAAGAGGAAAGCGTTGAGGGAGTTTTTCAATTGCTCTAAAACGGCTCCTTCACCGGGTGCCGCTCCGAGCTGCGGAGCACCGAGTGCTCTAAAATATGGAACGCGCCGGTGTCGTTGCCGGGAATGGTGCGAAAGGCAATGGCATAGTCTCGTTCGCCTCGGATCGCTCCGCCCAGCACAGCCGGGCACCGTCTTCTCATGGATATACGGATTCAGGTCGCCCTCCATCTCCCCAAGGGATCGGTACAGATTTCCGAAAATCCAAACAGGATCATGGGATTTCCCATCTCTGCGTCTCTTCATGGTTTTGTCTATGATAAGAGAAGCAAGCCCCTTTGACAGCGGCTTCCTGCTGCAATGTCCAGATTACGTCCCATTTATCCGGCAGCACTTCCCTGATTTTGCCCAAAACGACAAAATTACAGATTGCTTCCCCTATACTTAAGCCATTCAGAGAAAAAATTCGAGAAGGAGTGACAACAATGTGGTGTGGAACATGTGGCGCGGAAAATGAGAATTCTGCAAGATTTTGCTGGAACTGTGGAAGCCCCTTGGAGGCGGCAGCTTACCCGCCGCCCCGCAAGCCGGAGCCCAAGCGTTCCAAGGGCGGGCACAAAGGGCTTCTCATTGCGGCGGCAGCCGTACTGATGGTGGCGGTGGTGAGCCTGATTTTGTGGAAGCCCTGGAACAGAAGTCCCTACCTCAAGATTGATCCCGAAATTATGATTTTAGGCACCAACGGCGCGGCCTACGCCGTCAACAGCAAGGGTGACTACGACACCTTGGAGTACGACGACGGCTACCATTACCCGATCACCTGCCTGGATAACTCCAAGGCCGTCTTATTCACCGCCGATGATGAGATGCTCTATTACTATGACAGCAGCCAGATTACGCCCATCAACGAGGATGTCCACTCGTTCAGCATGTCCAACAACGGCGACGTGGTGGTATACTCCACCGAGGTAGACGACGATCTCATGGCGTTGTGGCAGTATCAGAATGGAAAGAATCAAAAAATCGCCGAATGTGAGGTGCCGTACTACAACTTCAATTTCTGCATCTCCCCCGACGGCAAGACCGTGGCCTATTCCTGTGACTACGGAGAGGAAATGCTCAGCTACTTGTGGGACGGAGAAACCAGAGAATTCGGGCGCAACCGGAGCATTCTGTCGCTCTCCAACGACGCGAAGCTTGTGTATTACACCAAGCTCATCAATGACAGCGTCTACGTGCAGAAAGGGCTTGACGAAAATAGCAGCGTCAAATTGGCCAAGAATGCGGACGATCTCTATTGCGCCAGTTTCAATGCAGATCATACTGAGTTTATTTACTCCGCCGACGACGGCACCTTCCTCGTCCAGAATGGGGGCGAGCCGGAGCGGATTTCTCGGGATGCCCTATATCCCGCGATGCCAGGCGCCTCCAACTATGGTTACTATTGGAATACGCTTCCTGTCAAAACTTTTGAATCGGTGCTCCTCTACAATTCGGACAAGATGGTGTGGCTCGGAAAGGATCTGGAAACCCACACCGTGGCCAGCAACCTGGACTCCAGCCAAATCACGCTGCTTGAGGACGGAAAGAGGGCTTATTATACCAAAAACGAAAGTCTCCGCCGCGTGGACGCCTCCAAGGAGGGGGCAGAATCGGAAACCATTGCCGAGGACGTCGCCTGGTTCTGGGTCAGCATGGATGGCAAAAACATCTATTACTATCAGGAGGACGAGGGCATCTTTGCCAAATCCGGCAAAGACAAGGCCGTGCTGGTCTCCGATGAGGTAGACATCATGTCCGGCGGAGAGCTCGTAGGCAATTCCTTCTACTACATCATCGACGGAGAGCTCTATTGCTCCGACGGCGGCCGCGGCAAGCGCATCGCCTCCTTTGATGGCCTCGCCACCGATGTTTTCAGCGGAGGCAGCCGCTTCTTGGCGGTGGAGCTGGACGGACGCGAAGGGTGGGCCTTCAGCATCGACGGCGGCGAGACCTTCACCGAGCTTCCCACCTGAGCCTAATAAATGAACATTGGGGCGTGGCACAATGGCTGCCACGCCCCAATGTCCGTTATTGCTGTTCCTCCAGGTATAGCTGCACGCGGTTCTGGATTCGCCCGATGGCCTCGTCCTGGGAGATGGCGCCGTCGAAGTAGGGCGCCGTCTCCTCCAGGACGATGTTGGTCACGTCCTCGTTGTAGTAGACCGCCTGGTCGGCGCTTTGGAGCAGCGCCTCCACCGCGGCAAT
>DVGD01000192.1 GCA_018712905.1 Candidatus Avoscillospira stercoripullorum
ATTGCCGCGGTGGAGGCGCTGCTCCAAAGCGCCGACCAGGCGGTCTACTACAACGAGGACGTGACCAACATCGTCCTGGAGGAGACGGCGCCCTACTTCGACGGCGCCATCTCCCAGGACGAGGCCATCGGCCGGATCCAGGAGCGGGTAGGGCTGTACCTGGATGAGCAGTAGCATCAAGACGGCATTGCAGCGTGGCAATCTTTTTGCCACGCTGCAATGCCGTCTGAACCGACTGGCCGGGAAGCGCTGCCGGAGAAATGGGACGTAATCTGGACATCGAAGCAGGAGGCCATTGTCAAAAAGACCTGCTTCTCTTATAATAGACAAAAACCATGAGGAGGCGCAGAGATGGGAAACCCCACAATGCTGTTTGGATTTTCGGAAACCCGCACCGTTCCCCTGGGGGAACTGGGGGGCACACTACATCAATATACCCATGAAAAGACCGGTGCAAGACTTTGCTGGATAGAGCGGGCGGAGGAGAACAAGACGTTCGCCATCGCCTTTCGCACCATTCCCACCGACGATACCGGCGTATTCCATATCTTGGAACACTCGGTGCTCTGCGGTTCGGAGAAGTACCCGGTGAAGGAGCCCTTTGTGGAGCTGCTGAAGAACTCCTTAAATACGTTCCTCAATGCCTTTACCTTCCCGGATAAGACCATGTACCCCGTGTGTAGCCGCAACCAGGAGGACTTTTTAAACCTCATGTCCGTGTATCTGGACGCGGTATTTCATCCCCTGATTGCCGTCAAGCCCGAGATTTTCCGCCAGGAGGGCTGGCACTACGAGCTGGAGCCTTCGCTTTCCTATAAGGGTGTGGTGTTCAACGAGATGAAGGGCGCCATGGCCTCGGCCGACGCCCGGATGGAGGCGGCCTGCAGCCGGCGGCTGTTCCCGGACACCTGCTACCAGTATAATTCCGGCGGCGATCCTGTGTCAATTCCAGATCTTACCTACGAGCAATTCGTTGCGGCGCACCGGAAATTCTACCATCCCTCCAACGCCTGGATTTTCCTGGACGGCGATTTGGCGCTGGAGCCGGTGCTCTCCCTTCTGGACACCGTTCTCTCGGCCTATGACCGGGCGGAAGTGGATTCGGAGATCGCTTTCCAGCAGCCGGTGGACGGCGGCCGGGGCACGGAGACCTACGAGCTCTCCCTCGAAGAGCCTTTGGCGGGCAGGGCAAGGCTGGGACTGGCCTTTGGCGTTGGCACCTTCCGAGAGCGGGAGAAGCTTACGGCGCTTTCTGCCCTGGCCGACGTGCTCTGCGGCAACAACCGCGCGCCCCTCAAGCGGTGCCTGCTGGAAAAGGGAGTGAGCCAGGATGTAACCTTGACGCTCTACGACGGCATGCAGCAGTGCTGGATCCTGCTGGAGGCACAGGACATGGATCCCGAGCAGGAGGAAGCGGTGGCCGAGACCTTGCAGTCAGAGCTTCGCCGCCTGGCGGCGGGAGGGCTGGATCACCGGCAGGTGGAGGCCGCGCTGGATCATCTGGAATTCCAGGCGCGCCAGAGGGACTTTGGCATGCCCCAGGGGCTGATTCTGAGCTTGCAGATGATGGAGAGCTGGCTCTATGGCGGCACGCCGGAGGCCAACCTGGAGGTGGGCGGCCTCTTCGGCACGCTGCGGGAAAAGCTCCGCCAGGGCTACTTTGAATCGCTGCTGGAGGCGCTGCTGCTCCAAAATCCCCATACCTGCCGGGTGCTGCTCACGCCCTCTCACACCCTGGGAGAGGAGCGGGAGGCGGCGGAGGCACAGCGCCTCGCTCAAGCGGCGGCTCAGTGGACGGATCAGGCGCGCCAAGCGCTGCTGGAGGAGCAGCGCGCCGTGGAAGTCTGGCAGCAGACGCCGGACAGCGCCGCGGCGCTGGCGACGCTGCCCCGCCTGGATCTGGGGAAGATTGCGAGGGAGCCCAAGGCGCTGCCTCTCGCCTGCATGCAGGCCGAGGGACTACCGGTGCTCATGCACCAGGTGGCCACCGGTGGAATTCTCCATCTCAACTGGTACTTTGTCCTGGATGACCTCACGCCGGAGGAGATCCCGGTGGCGTCTTTCCTTGCCCAGGTGCTCACCAACGTCCCCACCCGCAGCCACAGCCTGGAGGAGCTGCAGCGGGAAATCCGAACCAGGCTGGGTTCGCTCCGGTTTGGCGTGGAGGCCTATGAGCGCCAGGGCGACCCGACGCGGTGCCGGGCATTTCTCACGGTGCAGTGCAGCTTCCTGGAGCAAAAGCGGGAGACGGCGCTGGCGCTGGTGCAGGAGATCCTCACCGCGTCCTGCCTGGAGGATGGGGAGACGATCTATCCCTTCGTGTGCCAGCAGCGGGTCACGCTTACCGAGCTCGCTGTACAGAACGGCCATAATACGGCGCTCCTTCGGGTGATGGCGCGGACTGTGCCTGAGGGCGTGGTACAGGAGCTGGCGAGTGGCGCCTCCTTCCTTGGCTGGCTGCGGGCGCTGGAGCGAAACTTCCAGGAAAAATTCCCGGCCTTGGGCGCCCAGCTTCAGGCGCTGGCCAAGAAGCTGTTTGTCCGCAGCCGCCTGACCATCAGCGCCACCTGCGAGACAGAGGAGATGGCGCGGGCAGCGGCGGCACAGCTCACGCAGCTTCCCCAGGGGATGTGCTGCCAGCCGGCGTGCTGTGCCATGAAGCCCTGGGCGAAAAAACGGGAGGGCATTGTCATCCCGGGCGATGTATCTTATTCTGCCATGGGTGGCAGCTTCCCGGAGGGCGGGAGCGGCGCAGCGCGCGTGATGAGCCATGTGCTCTCTCTGGAGCACCTGTGGAATCAGGTGCGGGTGCAAGGCGGCGCCTACGGCACCGGTATGGTGGTGCGGGACAGCGGCTTTGGCGGCTTTTATGCTTACCGCGACCCCACCGCAGCTCGTACCCTGGGCTGCTTTGCGGCCTCGGCACAGTATCTGCGGCAGATGGTGGGGGAGGATCTCACCGGGCGGATCATCGGCACGGTGGCGGAATCTGAGCCAGTGCTCACTGCCCGGCTCCTGGGCAAGGCCGCCGACGGCCTTTATTGGCGTGGCATCACCCAGGCTGACCGCTGCCGCTTACGTCGGGAGACCCTGCAAACCACTGACCGGGAGCTAGCCGCTTTGGCGGATGCGCTTGATGAGATGGGGAAAGCTGCCTCGGTTTGCGTGGTGGGCTCCCGTACGCAGCTGGAGCAGTGCGGGGAGCTCCTGGAGGAAATTAGCACACTTGGAGCATGACAAGTGGGCGCCCGAAGCACACCGGGAAAGGTATGGAGCAAAGAAGCTGAAGCCCCAGGCTGACTAAGAGGTGTGACCGCAGCGGCGTTTCGCGGGAAGCTTGCACAAATCGCTGTTGCCCCAATACCTCTCCGTCGTGCTACGCCCGCCTGCTCCCATTGGAAGGGGAGCAGGCATGGCGAAGCCGTGTCTGGAGCCTTACCTCGCTCTTTGCCATGCGGAGAAGAAAAGGCCTTTTGCAGCGCGTGAGCATGATGAAAGCGCCCATAACGGCGACGCCCCGCCTGCCCGATATTCGGGCAGGCGGGGCGTTGAGACTGTCAAAAAACCTCGCAGAAGATGTCCGGGACAGAGCAGCGGGGGGTGTGTGCGGGGGGCAAAAAGCCCACCGCGCGTTCAATCAACAGGATTTTGAAACTTTTTGAAAGTTT
>DVGD01000193.1 GCA_018712905.1 Candidatus Avoscillospira stercoripullorum
TGAGCACCATTAAGAATATTGTGTCCTCGCTGGGTCTCGACGAGGCCTGGTGGACGAATATCACTGTGGCGGCCATGATCTGCCTGTTCCTGCTGATCCAGAGCCTGGTGCTGCTGCGGAAGAACAAAAGATAAGCCTGAAAGGAGCACATATATGACAAAGGATTGCTTCCTTGGAATTGAATTTGGCTCCACCCGTATCAAGGCCGTCCTCATCGACGCCAAGGGTACTCCCTTGGCGTCGGGCGACCACAGCTGGGAAAATAGCTACATCGACGACAACTGGACCTATTCTCTTGACGAGGTCTGGGACGGTCTCCGGGATGCCTATGCAAACCTGGCGGCAGATGTCAAGGAAAAATATGGGGAACCTCTCACCCAGGTGGGCGGCATGGGCTTCTCAGCCATGATGCACGGCTACCTGGCCTTTGACAAGGATGGTAAGCTCCTGGTACCCTTCCGTACATGGCGCAACACCACCACCGGCCCTGCCGCAGCGGAGCTTACCAAGCTTCTCAACTTTAATATGCCCCAGCGCTGGTCTGTGTCCCATCTCCATCAGGCTATCTTGAATGGCGAGCCCCATGTAAAGGACATTGCCTACCTCACCACCCTGGCCGGTTATGTCCACTGGCAGCTCACCGGCGAAAAGGTGCTGGGCGTGGGCGATGCCTCGGGCATGTTCCCCATTGACGGCGAGGCCATGGACTTTGACGCGGAGAAGGTGGCCTGCTATGATGCGCACATTGCCCACTATGGCTTCCCCTGGAAGCTCAAGGACATTCTCCCCAAGGTGCTGCCTGCAGGTGCGCCTGCCGGCTGCCTGACTGCCGAAGGCGCCAAGCTCCTTGACCCCACCGGTACGCTCCAGCCCGGCTGCCCCATCTGCCCGCCCGAGGGCGACGCGGGTACCGGCATGACTGCCACCAATGCTGTGGCTGTGCGCACCGGCAACGTTTCCGCCGGCACGTCGGTCTTCGCCATGGTGGTGCTGGAAAAGCCCCTCTCTCAGGTGCACGAGGAGATCGACATCGTCACCACACCCACCGGAAAACCGGTTGCCATGGTGCACTGCAACAACTGCACCAACGAGATCAATGCCTGGGCGTATGTGTTCCGCGGCTTCCTGGAGGCGCTGGGACAGAAGGCGGATATGAATGCGGTCTATACCGCCATGTTCCGCACGGCGCTGGAGGCGGAGAAGGACGCCGGTGGACTGCTGCTCTATAACTACCTGTCCGGCGAGCCGGTGACCGGCCTGACCGAGGGGCGACCGCTTCTGGTGAGATCCCCTGAGGCCAATCTCAGCTTTGCCAACTTTATGCGCGCACAGCTCTATTCCGCGCTGGCGACCTTGAAGGTCGGCATGGATATTCTGGCGGAGGAGCATGTGGCACTGGATCGCATGATGGGGCATGGCGGCTATTTCAAAACGCCCGAGGTGGGGCAGAAGATCATGGCCGCGGCCATGGACGCTCCGGTTTCCGTCATGGAGACGGCAGGGGAGGGCGGCCCCTGGGGCATGGCGCTCCTGGCGGCCTACGGTGCCAACCGGAAGGATGGCCAGACCCTGGAGGACTACCTCGACCAGGAGATCTTCGCCGGTCAGGCCTCGACCACCGTTTTGCCGGATGCGGCAGATCAGAAGGGCTTCCGCGCCTTTATGGATCGCTACACAAAGGGGCTCGCCATTGAGCGCGCCGCCGTGGAAAACCTGTAATTAGGATCCAAAATCAATCGAAAGAAGGAGTTTCCTATGGTTCAGAACATGGAATTTTGGTTCGTTGTGGGAAGCCAGTTCCTCTATGGCCCCGAAGTGCTCGAAACTGTGGCAGCCCGTGCCCAGGAGATGACCGAGAAGCTCAACGCCTCCGGCAACCTGCCCTGCAAGCTGGTCTATAAGGTCACTGCCAAAACCAACCAGGAGATCGCCGATGTGGTGCGCGAAGCCAACTATGACAAGCGCTGCGCCGGTATCATCACCTGGTGCCACACCTTCTCCCCCAGCAAAATGTGGATCAACGGCCTGGTGGAGCTCCAGAAGCCCTGGTGCCACTTTGCCACCCAGTATAACCGTGAGATCCCCAACGAAGAGATCGACATGGACTTTATGAACCTCAACCAGGCCGCCCATGGCGACCGGGAGCACGGCTTCATCGGCGCCCGCCTGCGCAAGGCGCGCAAGGTCATTGCCGGCTACTGGCAGGATGAGGATGTGCAGAAGCGCCTGGGTGCCTGGATGCGCACCGCAGTGGGCGTGGCCTTCTCCAAGGAACTCAAGGTCATGCGCTTCGGCGACAACATGCGCGAAGTGGCCGTCACCGAGGGCGACAAGGTGGAAGTCCAGGCCAAGCTGGGCTGGCAGGTGAACACCTGGCCGGTAGGACAGCTGGTGGAGACCATGGACGCCGTCACCGAAGAAGAGATCGACGCCCTCATGGCAGTCTACAAGGAGAGCTACGACTTTGCCACCGATGATCTCGAGACCGTTCGCTATCAGGCGCGGGAAGAGATCGCCATGAAGAAGATGATGGACGCCGAGGGCTGCAAGGCCTTCTCCAACACCTTCCAGGATCTCTATGGCATGAAGCAGCTGCCCGGCCTGGCCTCCCAGCACCTGATGGCGCAGGGCTACGGCTACGGCGGCGAGGGCGACTGGAAGGTTGCCGCCATGACCTCCATTCTCAAGGTCATGGGCGAAAACGGCAACGGCGCCTCCGCCTTTATGGAGGACTATACCTATCACCTGGTACCCGGGCACGAGTATTCTCTGGGCGCCCACATGCTGGAGGTCTGCCCCAGCGTGGCCTCTGCCCGTCCCCGCATCGAAGTCCATCCCCTGGGCATTGGCGATCGGGAGGATCCCGCCCGCCTGGTGTTCGAGGGCAAGGAGGGCGACGCCATTGTCGTCAGCCTCATTGACATGGGTGGCCGTCTGCGCCTGATCTGCCAGGACATCCACTGCGTCAAGCCCATCATGCCCATGCCCAACCTCCCCGTGGCACGGGTCATGTGGCAGGCTGAGCCCAGCCTCACCACCGGTCTGGAGTGCTGGATCACCGCCGGTGGCGCCCATCACACGGTGCTCACCTATGATGTGAGCGCTGAGCAGATGAAGGACTGGGCGAACATGATGGACATCGAGTTTGTCCATATCTCCAAGGACACCACCGTGGAGGGCTTGGAGCAGCAGCTCTTCCTCAACGATCTGGCCTGGAAACTTAAATAAGGAGAAATGACCATGCTGGAAGCACTCAAGCAAGAAGTTCTCGAGGCCAACCTGCTCCTCCCCAAGCACGGCCTCATCACCTTCACCTGGGGCAACGTCTCCGGCATTGACCGGGAGAGCGGCCTGGTGGTCATTAAGCCCTCCGGAGTCAGCTATGACGGTATGACCGTGGAGGATATGGTAGTGGTAGATCTCCAGGGCAAGGTGGTGGAGGGCAAGTGGAAGCCCTCTTCCGACACACCTACCCACCTGGCGCTCTATCGTGCCTTCCCCAAAATGGGCGGAATCGTCCATACCCACAGCCGCTGGGCAACCTCCTTTGCCCAGGCAGGCTTGCCCATCCCCGCCATGGGCACCACCCAGGGCGACTACTTCTATGGCGATATTCCCTGCACGCGGAAGATGACGCCCGCAGAGATTGCCGGCGAGTACGAACTGGAGACCGGAAATGTCATCATTGAGACGTTCAAGGACATCGATCCCATGACCATTCCTGCGGTGTTGGTGCACAGCCACGGCCCCTTCACCTGGGGTACCGACGCCATGAACGCGGTGCACAATGCTGTGGTGCTCGAGGAAGTGGCCTTCATGGACTACCATGCCCTTTCTATGAACCCTGGCGCGGGCAGAATGCAGCAGGAGCTTCTTGATAAGCACTACCTGCGCAAGCACGGTGCCAATGCCTACTACGGCCAGGGCACGCCGGATACCAAGGGATAATGAAAACAATCGCGCAACGGGCGGGGGAGACCCCGCCCGTTTGCTGCCTCTTGCAGCTTTTGGCTTTGTGTATTATACTATCCCAAAAGGGCGCACGCGCCCGGAACAGGAGGGATCCATATGCGTTATGCAGTGGTATTTACCAGCAAAACCGGCAATACCCGGCTTTTGGCGGAGGAAATTCGGAAGCAGCTGGGGGAGGGAGAATGCGGCTATTTCGGCGCGCCTGATGCTGCGGCGCTGGAGGCGGACGTGGTGTTCGCCGGGTTCTGGACAGATCGGGGCAGCTGCGATGGAGAGATGGCGGCCTTTTTAGAGTCACTCACCACCCAGAAGCTCTTCCTCTTCGGCACAGCGGGCTTCGGCGGCGACCCAGCCTATTTTGAGAAGATCATCGAAACGGTGAAGTCCCATGTGGCAGCCACAGTGTCAGTCATAGGCACCTACATGTGCCAGGGGCAGATGCCGCTTGCGGTGCGCCGCCGGTATGAGGCCATGGAGGACGACGCCCGCAGGGAGGCCATGCTCATGAACTTTGACCGCGCTGTGGGACATCCAGATGCTGCTGACCTTCAGGCACTTTGGACGTCGGTCTCCCGCACACTGGCCAGGGAGTCACAGAAATGAATGTAATCCGACAGCTCAAGGTTAAAAACTTCATCGCCCTTTTCATCGCGGGTATTATCAACGCCTTTGGCGTCACGGTGTTTCTCGCGCCGGTGAAGCTCTACGACAGCGGCATTTCCGGCACTTCTATGCTCTTGGCGCAGGTGACGCCGCTGTCTCTTTCCGTCTTTCTGGTGCTGCTCAATGTGCCGCTGTTTCTCTATGGCCTTAAAAGGCAGGGCGCACCGTTCACCATCTATGCCATCTTTTCCGTGGCGGTCTACTCCCTCTTTGCCTGGCTCATCACCGATGTCTTGCCTATCGATGTAAGCTTTGCCTCGCCCCTGGCCGGGCAAGATCTTCTTCTGTGCGCCCTCTTCGGGGGCTTAATCTCCGGTACAGGCTCTGGCCTTGCCATCCGCTTCGGCGGCGCCATGGATGGCATCGAGGTCATGGCGGTGATCTTTGCCAAGAAGCTCAATGTCTCGGTGGGCACCTTTGTGATGGCCTATAATATCCTGCTCTATATTCTCTGCGGCTTTGTCATTCACAGCTGGATTTTGCCCCTCTATTCCATCGTCACCTATATGGCCGCCGTCAAAATGGTGGATACCATCGTGGAGGGCCTTGACCGCGCCAAGTCGGTCTATATTGTTACCAAGGACTATGAGCCGGTGTGCCAGGCGCTCTCGGAGACCTTTGAAAAGGGTATTACCGTGATGAATGCCACGGGCTATTTTTCCGGCGTGAATCGCAAGGTGGTCTGGATTGTCCTCAACCGCTTTCAGATTAGCCGTATGCGGGAGCTGGTGCACCAGATCGACCCTACGGCCTATATTGCCATCTACGAGGTGGCTGACCTGTTCCGCCTGGAATCAGAACAACCGTAGGGGTCGATCTCTGATCGACCCGACCGCGAAGCGGAAAAATCCCCGGATTTACTAATCCGGGGATTTCATTCGTCTAATGCTCTTTTTTCACATGAAGCGCCCGCATGGCATTGAGAATGGCAATCACAGCCACGCCCACATCGGCAAACACCGCTGCCCACATGCTGGCCAAGTTGAGTGCGCCCAGTACCAGCACCAGCGCCTTGACGCCCAGGGCGAACCAGATGTTTTCCCGGACGATGGTCACGGTCTTGCGGGCAATGGTCATGGCGGTGACGATCTTGGTGGGGCGGTCGTCCATCAGTACCACGTCCGCCGCCTCAATGGCCGCGTCGGCACCCATGGCGCCCATGGCGATGCCAATGTCCGCCCGGGTGAGTACGGGAGCGTCGTTGATGCCGTCGCCCACGAAGACCACCTTGCCCTGGCTCTCCGCCAGAATGCGCTCTGTCCATGCCACCTTGTCGGCGGGCAGCAGCTCGGCGTGATATTCCTGGATGTGAAGCGCCGATGCCATGGCACCCGCCACTTCCTTGGTGTCGCCGGTAAGCATCACAACGCGCTTGACGCCGGCACGCTGCAAGCCTGCAATGGCAGTGGCCGCGTCGGCCTTGGGGCGGTCGGAAATCACAATGTGACCTGCGTAGAACCCCTCCACGGTGACATGTACCAAGGTGCCCGGCAGCTCGCAGGGAACTGCCATCACCCGTTCGCGCTCCATGAGGCGGCTGTTGCCCACGGCAATGTGCCGCCCATCCACGGTGGCGCGCACGCCCATACCGGCGATTTCTTCTGTTTCTGTCACCCGAGCGGGATCCAGCGACTTGTCGCAGGCTGCCTTGAGGGATTGAGAGATGGGGTGATCCGACCAGCTTTCGGCCAGAGCGGCATATTCCAAAAGAGTTTTGGGATCAAAATCCCCTTCGGGGTGTACGGCAGTGACCGAGAAGACGCCCTCGGTGAGCGTACCGGTCTTGTCGAAGATCACCGTGTCCGCCTTGGCCAGGGCTTCCAGGTAGTTGCCTCCCTTGATGAGGATGCCGCATTTCCCGGCGCCGCCGATGCCGCCAAAGAAGCTCAGCGGCACGGAGATCACCAGGGCGCAGGGACAGGAAATGACCAGGAATACCAGTGCCCGATGGAGCCAGCCGGTCCAGGTGGTACCGGCCAGGAAGGCAGGCAGGGAAGCGGCGGGCAGCAGCCACAGGAGGAGCGAGGGAATGGCGAAGAGCGCCGCTGCAGCCAGCACCACCACGGGCGTATAGTAGCGGGCAAAGCGGGTGATGAACTGCTCGGAGCGGGACTTCTTTTCGCTGGCGTTTTCCACCAGCTCCAGTACCCGCGCCACGGTGGATTCGCCGTAGGGCTTGGTCACCTGGAGCCGCAGGAGCCCCGTCTGATTGATGCAGCCGCTGAAGACGTTGTCGCCCACGGCCACATCTCTGGGAACGGATTCGCCGGTGAGCGCTGCGGTGTCCAGGGAGGAAGCACCCTCCATCACCATGCCGTCCAGGGGCACCCGCTCGCCTGGCTTGACCACAATGACGCTGCCCACGGCCACATCCTCGGGATCTGTCTCGGCCAGGCTGCCGTCAGTCTGTTCCAAGTGAGCCACATCGGGGCGGATGTCCATGAGAGCCGCGATGGACTTGCGGGATTTGCCCACGGCATAGTCCTGGAACAGCTCGCCGACCTGATAGAAGAGCATCACAAATACGGCCTCGGCGTACTCTCCGGTGAAGAAGGCGCCTACCGTGGCCAGCGCCATGAGGAAGTTTTCGTCGAACACCTGGCCGTGAAGGATGTTCCGCACGGCCTTCCATAAAATATCCCAGCCAATGAGGGCATAGGGAATGAGATAAAGTACAAAGGGGTGCCATACCGGCGGCAAAAGACCTGCCAATATCAGAAGCACAGCGGAAAGGAGGATCCGCAAAAGGGTCAGCCGCTGGGACTTGGAGAGTGATTGCATGAATGCCGGCCTCCTCAGCGGACGACCTGGCAGTCGGCATCCACCTTTTTGCAGGCGGCTGCTGCCAGCTCCAAAATCTCGTCAAAGCGATCCTCCGGCGCTTCCAGCGTGAGCTTTTGAGTGAGGAAATTCACGCTGACACTCTGGACACCGTCGATTTTCCCGATGGCGGCTTCCATTTTGGCTGCGCAGTTGGCGCAGTCGAGATTTTTCATGGCAAAGCGTTTTTTCATGGCAGTTTCTCCTCTCAGATTTCACAAACGTGCTCTAAGCCCTGGTTGATGATGGTTTTCACATGGTTGTCCGCCAGGGAGTAAAAGACGGTTTTGCCCTCCCGGCGGGATTTGACCAGACGCATGCTCTTGAGGAGCCGCAGCTGGTGGGAGATGGCGGACTGGGTGATGCCCAAAAGGGCGGCAATGTCGCAGACGCACATCTCCGAGGCAAAAAGCACATAGAGAATGCGCATCCGCGTGGAATCGCCGAAGATATGAAAGAGTTCTGTGAGATTATAGAGGGTGTCTTCATCTGGCATCTGCTGGCGCACGCGGTCGAGGATCTCTTCGTGGGTGGAGACCAGGTCGCAGCATTCCACATCCGGTTGGTTCATATCATCACCTGCTCATATGATTATTTGTTCATATATTATTATACGCAGACGGAGATATTTGTCAATAGGTAAGAAAGAAAATAATTGCCCGCCGGAGACAACCCCGGCGGGCGAAATACGTTTATTCTCTAGCGGCGGTGCTTGCGGCATAAACCGATGATACACACCAGGAGAAGCACCAGCACAAGTCCGCCTGCTGCGGGAATCCACCAGGGCAGGGTGGAGGAAGGCGCGGCCGCTTCCTCCGGCACAGTCTCTTCCTCCGACGCGGGAGCGGGTTCCTCTACGGGAGGCGCCTCAGGCTCCGGCCCTGTGACGATTTCCTCCGGTGCTGGAATCTCCTCCAGGGGAACCTCCTCAATCTCCAGATGAATGGTGCCCTCGGGATCTTCCGACTCAGTTGGTTCCTCCGGCTCTTCCGGCTGGGTATTGGCCAGGTTATAGGCCGTAAACAGGGAGGCGGCGTCCGCTACCACATCCGCGCCCACGTCCTGGGTATAGACCGCCAGGAGGAAGGGCTCCGGGGTGTAGATGATGCCCACATCGTTGACGGCGCCTTCATACC
>DVGD01000194.1 GCA_018712905.1 Candidatus Avoscillospira stercoripullorum
AGCTTGGCTGTGTCACAGTAGAAATCGACGATATAAGATCCGATGATCTTTTGCTTGTAGAATTTGGCGGGGTGATATCGCAAGTACTCATACCACAGCTTCCGCTCCTCCTTGGTCATTTCCCGCCGAAGGCGCCTGGCATTGCCGAGTAAATGGGGATTCCGTGGAAGCATGATATGACTCCTTTCTCAAGCCTCCCCGCAAGGGAAATCGTTGGGTTTTGCACCGTCTCAAGCCTCCCCTTGAGGGGAGGTGGCATGGCGAAGCCATGACGGAGAGGTGTTAGGGCAGCTGCGATTCCCACAGGCTTCCCCACAACGTACTGCGGTCACACCTCTCAGTCAGCCTGCGGCTGCCAGCTCCCCTCAAGGGGAGCCCTTGGCGCGGTGCAGTCTCAAGCCTCCCCTTGAGGGGAGGTGGCATGGCGTAAGCCATGACGGAGAGGTGTTAGGGCAGTTGCGATTCTCGCAAGTCTTTCGCACAACGCACTGCGGTCACACCTCTCCAGCAAAGCTGGATGGAGAATTCTACGGGGCTTTGCCCCTAGAACTCCCGGCCAAAGCCGGCAGTTCAAGAATTCTTCAATCAGTCGCGCTTCGCGAGCCAGCTCCCCTCAAGGGGAGCCCTTACTCACTGCACGGTGTTTTCGCTGTAGGTGGTCTCGTACTTGCTCTCCTGGGAGAAGTAGGCGTCCAGGATGGGGCGCACCACGTTGGCCAGGTTGCCGCCCTGGGCGCCGTGCTCCACGTAGACCGCGATGGCGATCTGGGGATCGTCCGCCGGGGCGTAGCAGATGAAGCTGGCGTTGTCCGAGCCGCCGGAGCCGTGCTGGGCGGTGCCGGTCTTGGCCGCCAGAGGGATGGGGTAGCCGTTTAAATAGGAGAAGGCCGTGCCGGAGTAGTCGTTGACGGTCGCCTGCATGCCCTCGGACACGCAGGCGATGGCCTCGTCGCTCATCTTAAGCTGGCTGAGGATCTCCGGCTCGCTCTCCGCGATGAGATCCTGGTAGTCCCAGGACACCACGCGGCTTAAAAATGTCGCCTTGTACCGCGTACCCTGGTTGGCCAGGGCGGCAGTATAGCAGGCCATCTGCAAGGGCGTGAAGGCATTCAAGCTCTGACCGATGGAGGCCTGGAGCTTGTCGCCGTCCACCCACGCCTCCATGCCAGACCCGGCATAGACCTCGGCCTTGGTCTCGGCGTTGGCGCGCATGCCGGTGTTCTCCGGCAGCTCGACGCCGGTGGGCTCGCCGAGACCCAGCTGCTTGGCCACATAGTCCACGTCCTCGGTGGACACGGCCAGGCCGGCCTCGTAGAAGTAGTAGTTACAAGACACAGCCAAAGCCTGCATCATGTTCACGGTGCCGTGGGTTCTCGTGCCGCCGGAGCTGGTCCAGATGTGGCAGGCCGGGGTGTAGCCCTGGTCGGCGTACTTGGTGTAGACGCCCAGGTCTGTGACCTGGCGGTAGCGTCCCCAGCCCGCGTAGTCCATGGCGGCGATGCCGGTGACCATCTTGTAAATGGAGCCGGGGGCGTAGGTGGCCAGGAGGGCGTGGTCATAGAGGGGGTTGCCGTCGGCCTCGGAGAGCTCGTTGAAGTCCTCGCGGTAGCGGGCGGGGTCGTAGGTGGGGTAGGAGGCGGAGAGCAGCACCTCGCCGGTCTTCACGTCCACGGCCACCACGGCGCCGGAGTCGGCGTCCTTGCCCTCCTGCTTGGAGCCGGTGCCGTTTTCCTGGAGGTTTTGGATCACCTGCGCCAGGGCGTTTTCGGCGGTCATCTGAAGACCTAAGTCGATGGTGAGCTCCACGTTGTCGCCCGGCTCGGGGGTTTTGAGATATTTCTGCTCCAACACCTCGCCGGTGGAGAGCAGGGTGGTCTCCAAAAGGCCGTCGGTGCCGTGGAGGTACTCTTCAAAGGCGTACTCCACGCCCTCTCTGCCCACCACGGCGTCCATGGCGTAGCCCAGATCCTTGTAGATCTCCTGGTACTCGTCGGCCTCCATGGCGCCGGTGTGGCCGAGGATGTGGGCGGCATAGGCGGTGTTGTACTCCCGGACGGTGGTAGTCTCCACGATGACGCCGGGCACGCCCAGCTCCATGATGGCCGCCAGCTCCTCAGAGCTCACGTCCTTGGCCAGGCAGTAGTTGTCCAGGGGAATGCCCTCAATGGTGCGGATGGAGAGCTCAAAGCGCACCGAGATCAGGCGGTAGGCCTCCTCGTCGGAGAGGTCGGCGGGGATGTTGTAGTCGGCGCGGAGGTTGTTCATAAGGTTTTGCGCCGACATGTCGGGATCCCAGCCGCGGCTGGCGAGGAAGGTGCGGAAGTACCCCTGCCAGACGGAGGAGTAGTCGTCCAGGGTGTAGGTATAGGGCTTCGTCTCGCTGACGGGGAGGTTGCTCTCCACGTCGATGCCCAGCTCGTCGCAGAGGTTGAGAAGCTCCAGGAGGGACTCGTTGGGGCTTGGGCCATTGAAGAAGACGTAGCTGATGATGAGGATGTTGTAGCTGGCGCGGTTGCCCACGAGCACCGTGCCGTTGCGGTCGAGGATCTGTCCCCGGGCGGCGTCCACATTGGTCCAGATGGTGAGGGAGTTGGCCGTGCGGATGGCCTCCTCATCCCGGGAGGACTGGAGGGCGTAGAGCCGGAAGGTAAAAAGCGCCATGACCACCAGGATCAGGGCGATAAACACGCTGGTGCGGAATCGGGCGCGTCTGTTCAACTAACCAACCACCTTTCCAATGGCGCGGCAGAGGAGATAGAGGATGGGGCAGCCGATCAGGCTCAGCCCGGCGGAGATGAGCACCCACCGCCCCATGGCCATGGTCGCGCTTTCGAAGTAGACGTTGAAGAGAAATACGATGCCCTCGTGGAAGAGGAGGGCGAAGAGGCTCAGCCCCAGCGCCGGGAGGATGCCGGGGCGGAACACAGCAGAGCAGAGATAGCCCGCGGCGATGCCCAGCACCGTCCAGGTGAGGATGGCGATGGAACCGCTGTCGCCGCCGGAGCAGCACCAGAAGAGGGCGGCCAAAAGGGAGAAGAGGCCGCCCACCTCGTGGCCTAGGTGCATGGAGATGAGCACGATGACCATGGGTAAGAGGCTCAGCTTGGCGCCGAAGAACCGCTGCCGCCCCAGGGTGACCTCTTCAAAGAGCATCACCAGGAGGAAGAGAAGGGCATAGAGCCCCCACATGAGGTATTTTTTGTAGACTTGGGAAGCGTGCATGGGAGCTCCTTTCCGGTGGGTGGAGGGATGGCAGGGGTGCGCCATCGATATGGGGTGTAGGGGCGGCCTTTATGGCCGCCCGTGCCGGGGTGCGTTTTGCGGAAGGCTTGCGGGAATCGCAACTGCCCTACGGGCGGCCATAAAGGCCGCCCCTACAGATACGCTCCCGGATGTTTCGTAGGGGCGGGGTTGATCCCCGCCCGCGGGTCGATCGGAGATCGACCCCTACGGGTGCGGTGGAAATTTGTAGGGGTCGATGTCCTCATCGACCCGTGCCGCGAAGCGGCCTTACGACCCGGCGTAATCGGTGATGACGAAGACCTGCTCCAGGCCGTCCAGGTTGCAGCTGGCCTCCAGGGCGGCATACTTGGCCACGCCCGTCTCATCCAGCGAGACGTTGGTCACGTAGCCAAGCAGCAGTCCCCGGGGGTAGAGGGTGGAGCCGGTGGTGACCACCTGGTCGCCGTTTTTCAAGACGGCGTCGGTGGGCAGGTAGTTCATGCGCAGAAGCTGGGTGTCCTCGGAGGAGTAGGTGCCCTGTACCACGCCGGTGTAGCCCGAGGAGGCAACCGAGGCGCTGATTTCCAGGCTCTGGTCGAGGATGGTGGTCACCGTGGCCCAGTTGCTGCCCACCTCGGTGAGAAGCCCCACCACCTGGCCGTTCTCGGTGATGGCGCACATGCCCACGGCGAGCCCCGCGTTTTCACCCTTGGCGATGGTGAAGGAGCTGCGCCAGGTGGAGGCGTCCCAGGAGATAATGTAGCCGTCCACAAAGGCGTAGTCCTCGTGGGCTTCGGAGAGCTTGAGAAGCTGCTTGAGCCGCTGATTCTCCCGCTGGTACTCCTGGGCGGTGCGCACGTCCTCCTGCATGGCGAGAATCTCCTGCTCCAGGGCGTTTTTCTCGGCCTGGAGGGATTCATAGGAGAAGATATAGTCGTAGACCCGCAGCGCGGCGTGGTCGATGGCGGCTACCCCTGCTCTCAGGGGCGAGAGCAGGGTGCCCACCACGTTCTGCCCCGGGGCGGTGCCGCCGGAGACGGCCACGGCCACGGTGGTGAGGATGGCCAGCGCCACCGCCGCCACGAGAATGGTCTTGATTTTCGAGGTGAAAAGCGGTTTTTTCATGGCTCCACAGCTCCCAGCACGGCCACACCCCGGCGCCGCAGGCACTTGACCAGCGCGCACAGGGGAAGCCCCATGACATTATAGTAGTCCCCGTCCATGGCCTCGACGAAGATGGCCGCCTGATCCTGGATGCCGTAGGCGCCGGCCTTGTCCAGGGGCGAACCGGTGGCGACGTAGGCGTCGATCTCGGCCTGGGCGAGGGGCTTGAAGCGAAGGTGGGTCTCCTCCAGGTGGACGTCCGCCTGGCCGTCCTTGAAGAGGCAAAAGGCGGTCATCACCGTGTGGCACCGCCCCGAGAGGCGGCGGAGCATGGCCTTGGCCTCGGCGGGGTCGTGGGGCTTGCCCAAAACCTTGCCGTCCACCACCACGATGGTGTCCGCCGAGAGGATGAGATCCGCCGGGTGGGCTTTTGCCACGGCGCGCGCCTTGGCCTCGGAGACCCGCATGACCTCCTCCTCCGGGGGCAGGAGCGGGTCCATGGTCTCGTCGATGTCGGCGGTGTGGATTTGGAAGGGAAGGCCCAGCATGGAGAGAAGCTCCCGCCGCCGGGGCGATTGAGATGCGAGAATCAGCATAGAAGTCACCTGAATTGTGAGATTTCAATGGTTGGGCGGTGCAAAGCCTCCCCTTGGTGCTCAAGGGGAGGTGGCGCGCTTGCGCGCCGGAGGGGATCAGAACAGGCGGTAACCGCTATCTTACAACCCCTCAGTCAGCCTTCGGCTGACAGCTCCCCTTCACAGGGGAGCCTTTGGTACGCCGCCCCTACTCCACGCCCCGGGCGTAGAGGCCGCGGGTGCAGGTGCCGGGGTCGAAGTCCCCGGCGCCGAAGTATTGACTCAGGGCGCCGTCCACCTCGGCGGGATTTTCGGTGGTAAAGCTCATGCGCAGCGCCCACAGCCCCAGGTTTTGAAGGCTCTTGCGCTTGTCGAGAAGATAGAGCCGCTTGCCGTTGTACATCACGTTCCGGCAGGTGCCGGGATCCTTGAGAAGGGGAAATTCCTCGCCCATGCGGTCGATGAGCTTGGTGGGGGAGTCGCAGGAGCAGGTGCCGGTGCGGCTTTTGAGAAGGCAGTTTTCCATGAGCATCAAGGGAAGCCGCCCGTAGACCAGGAGCTCGCTGTCCATGGCCTTGCTCATGTCCCGCACCTGGGGGAGCATGAGCTCAAAGCTCACCATCTGGCTCAAAAGCCCCAGGCTTTTGAGGTAGTGCATGGCGCGGGAGTTGAAGACGTTGAGGCCGAAGTCGCCGCGCACCTCGAAGCCCTTTTGCTTGAGGAGGCGGATCTGCCCCAGGTTCCCGGTGAGCGCCTGGCGCACGCCCATGGCGCGGACGCGCTCCAAGGCCACCGCCCACTGGCTGCGCTCCCGGTCGTGGATCACCCGGGGCAAAATGGCGCAAAGAGCCGTTTCCGGCGGCAGCTGGCCGGGGATCTCCGGGTGCTCGAGAAGCTCCGTGAGCGGCACATACAAAACCGCGGGCTTGGCATTGATAAGGCGCTTGGTGATTTGGCCGGCATTTCGCACCGCCACGGTGAGCGCCGGCTCGCCGGCATGGCCGGGGTAGGCTTCCAGGCGGCTATACGTGCCCAGGCGCACCGGATCGGTGCGGCCGCGCAGGGCGGTGAGCTGGTCGAGCACCTCCCGGCGCATGGCGTTGATCTCCGATGCGGGCAGGGTGAGTCCCGGCTCCAGGGCGGCCTTGACCTGGGCGGCGAAGTAGGGCGTGCCGCCGGTTTTTTGCAGGCGCTTTTGAAGCTCGTCCTCGGTGAGGGGGCGGTTCACCGCCGCCTCGGGCACGGGTCCCTTGGTGCGCACCACGTGCCCCCGGTCGTCCTCCACGGCCAGCTGGCTCTCCTCGCCGCTGCGGAGCATGGCGTAAAAGGTGACGCCCACCCGGGGATTTTCGCCCCGCTCGTAGCTCGCCCGGGCGCC
>DVGD01000195.1 GCA_018712905.1 Candidatus Avoscillospira stercoripullorum
CCAATCTTTTGCCCCATCCGTGCAGTTATAAAAGGGGGAAATACATACAGTATTCCCGCCCTTTTATAACTTTCGTATGAGGCAAAATCTTTGGCCGAATGCTCTTGCCAAATTGTGCGGTGCTGCCCTAACCAAGTAAGGTCGGAGCGAATTGCTCCGTCCTCCCGATTTGCCGTGGTCTTAGGTTCTTTTCCTATTCCCGGTATTTTCCGAGCCACGAACCTCTTCGTGGTAGAAATAGTCTACAATCACCGGGTGACCTGGTTCCGCCCGGCCATAGGGCAGCTCGTTGTCCACAAAGGGGCAGCCGTGATCTGCTGCCAGTCTGGCCGCCTGCTGCTCAAGACCCCGGAAATAGCTTCGGTCTCCCTTTTGGTAGATGGCCTGATACAAAGGGATCAAGGCTGGGTGCTTTTCCTGGATATAGTCTAAAATCACCTGTTTGAAGCCGCCCCGCAGGTTTAGGTTCTCCAGCCAGACCAGATCGCATTGGTTCTTCACCCGGTGGAAAATGGCCTCAAAATTCGTGATGCCGGGGAACACCGGGGAGATAAACGTGACGGTGCGGATGCCCGCGTCATAGACCGCTTTCATGGCCTGGAGCCGCCGCGCAATGCTCACTGCATTGTCCATATCCGCCCGGAAGTCTTCATCCAGGGTGTTGATCGACCACGAGACAGTCACCTTCCCCAGCGCCTGGAGGAGATCCAGATCCCGCAGCACTAGGTCGGACTTGGTGCAGATGAGGATCTCCGCCCCGCTGCCCTGAAGCTGCTCGAGGAGCCTGCGGGTGTTTTGAAACTGTGCCTCCTGAGGGAGGTATCCATCGGTCACCGAGCCGATGACCACCCGCTGCCCCTGGTATTTCCGGGGATTTTTGATCTCCGGCCAGTGCTTCACGTCGAGAAAGGTGCCCCAGGGCTCGGTGTGGCCGGTAAAGCGCTTCATAAACGAGGCATAGCAGTACTTGCAGCTGTGGGTGCAGCCCACATAGGGGTTGACCGAGTAGCCACCCACCGGCAGGCTGGATTTAGTCATAATGTTTTTCGTATCTACATCCCGGATCAGGATGCCGTTTTCTATCATTTCTGCCATTTGCGTTGCGCCTCCCATACCCTCGCGTCATAATTGCCTTTGACTTATTTTCTGTGCATTTCCTCCTTGACTGCTGCGCTGCGAAACAGCATTTCCAGCAAAAGAGAGCCGGCCGTCACGGCATCCTCTACGGAGAGATAGTGCCCGGCGCATGCGTCGAGAAACAATCGGCCGTTGCCTGGAATCTCCTCATCGGCAAACCAGAGCTTCAGGGTAATGGGATAGCGCGGGAAGAGAGAAAACACCGCGCACACATCCGCGTTGGAGGCCACCAGTACGCCGCCCAAGTGGCGGCAGGCCTGCTCCACAGTCTCCCGGGGAACTTTGCCCAGGCGGAGGCTCAGAGCCTGCTCGCTCTGCCGGTCGAAACCGCCGCCGCGCACCATGCCGCCGGGCTGCGCGCCAAAGGGCATGAGCTCACCGGACAAAGGCGTGCCGTCGGCAAGATCCATGTAGTGAAGCACAAGCAGCTGATGCCATTCATCCAGTAAAGGCTTCATCTCGCATCCAGGATAATCAATTTGCACGTCTTGCCCCAGCGTGCAAAGGGAGAAGCACTGCCGGCTCTGGTCATAGCTGAGGCCTGTTCGCGCTGCGATTTCCTCCGGCTGCCTGCCGTCCAGACGCGCCAGCGCCGCGCGCCGCATTTCCGCAAAGGCGTTTTGCTGTGCCATGGCGTTTCCCTCCGGCGCTACGCCGATTTTGACGGCCGCAGCCCCTGCTCCGGGCTGGAGCCTGCCGGGATGGTATAGCCGCAGCTGTCGCACAGGGCGTCCACTGCCAGAAAGCCGTCCTTGATAAAGAATTCCATGCTGCCCTCGCAGTTCGGGCAGGGAACCTCGACAATGGTGATGGCGTTTCTCGCTTCTTGACATCCGTCCACGGTGCGCACCTCCTACAGTCCCAGCTTCTCCACGATCTTTCCCAATGCAGTACGCACGGGAGAGTCGGCGGGCAATTCCACCATTGGCCGGCCGTCGCAGTCGAAGCGATAGACCGTGTCGTCCATGGGCACCACACCCAGCAGCTGTAGATGCTGCTTGTCAATCTCATCCTTTGTGCCCTCGTCCAGTACGCCGTCGGGCGCACGGTTCACAATGAGCCCCATCGTATCGGGATGCAGGTTCATCTCTTTCATCAGCGCGGCAATTCTGCCCGCCGCCTGAATGCCTCTGCGGGAGCAGTCGCTGACCAGCAGCACCTTCTCCATATTGGGAAGGATCCCGCGGCTCACATGCTCCATCCCCGCTTCATTGTCTACCACGATGTAGGGGTAGTGGCTCTGGAGCTTTTGTACCTGGGTCTGCACCAGGCCGTTGACAAAGCAATAGCAGCCCTGCCCCTGGGAGCGTCCCATGACCAGCAGGTCAAAGT
This sequence comes from Candidatus Avoscillospira stercoripullorum, assembly GCA_018712905.1. Classification (GTDB taxonomy): domain Bacteria; phylum Bacillota; class Clostridia; order Oscillospirales; family Oscillospiraceae; genus Avoscillospira; species Avoscillospira stercoripullorum. The sequence continues at coordinate 2,470 of DVGD01000195.1, forward strand.
CGTCGGTTTCGGTGATGGCGTCGGCCATGCGCATCTCCAGCCAGTCGGCCTTGGTGGTTCCCGCCGGGATCTTGTATCTCGGATCGGTGCCGGCTCGCTCGATTTCCTCCCGCAGCTCGCCCAGGGTCGGCCCAATTTCTACGCCCAGAACTTCATTGAGGTTGGAGTTAGCGTCGGCGTCCACCGCCAGCACCGGCTTTTTCCCACTCTGGCAGAGATATTGAATGAGCAGTCCGCAGAGCGTCGTTTTGCCAACGCCGCCTTTTCCGGCCATGGCAATTACATGTCCCATGAAATAGCCTCCATTTCTGCTCGCACTGTATATTTTTATACAGTGTGTTGATTTTTCTTGATAAGCCCATTATACTGATAACAGGGGAAAAAACAATCATCAATCCGGCAGCTTTGTGCTGTTTCTCAACAATCCTGGCGTATTTGATGAGAAATGGAGGGGAATCTATGGGAAAATCTGAGAAGGACGGGAAGATGGATCGCCGCACCCGCTATACCCGGCAGCTCATTCGTGATACGCTCCTGGAGCTCATGCAGGAGAAAGGCTTCCAGCGGGTGACGGTGACGGAGCTCTGTAAGCGGGCGGAGCTGAACCGGGGGACGTTTTACCTCCATTATCTGGATCTCAACGACGTGCTCGATGACATTCTCACCGAATTGATGTCCCAGACGACCAGTGCCATGGATCACGTGCTCTGCCCCAACCGCCAATGCGCGACCTATCCCTTCTGCGACAAAATTCGCCAGAATGACCGATACCAGATCCTGTTTTTGGACGATTCTATCACGGAGCATCTGATGTGCAAGCTTTCAGACGTCGGCAAGGAGGCATATGTCACCTACCTCATGTCCCACAGCCTTTTGACGTTCCAGGAGGCCGAGGCGATTTTCACCTTCCAGATGCATGGCTGCCTGGCCATCAACCGCCTGATGCTGCGCAACCATTGCGCCGACTGGAAGGCGGTGCAGCAGACCATCGATGGACTGATTCGCGCGGGTCTCACGCATTATCTCTTGCCGGATCGCATGGAAGCGTTGGAGGGCGGGATGAATGAATAGCCGGAAATTGCTTGCCAATGGCACCAAGGAGAATGAGGAGGAAGATATATGGAACACTTTTTGTCAAAGGAACTGATCTGGACAAGAAAGCCCCAACAGGCTGTGGTGACCCAAGAAACCGTGGAGATTGTGACGGAGCCCCATACCGATCTGTGGCAGCGGACGTACTACGGGTTTCAAAACGACAATGCCCCTGTGCTGTAGATCCGCACCAAGGAGCCATATTTTTCTTTCACCGTCCGAACAGAGTTTCACAGCAAGCGCCGCTTTGACCAGTGCGGGATTGCCCTTTACCTGGACAGCGAGAACTGGCTGAAGGCGTCCATCGAATATGAAAACGAGCGCTTCCAGCGGCTGGGCAGCGTTGTGACCAATCATGGATATTCCGACTGGGCAACAACGGATATTCCCGCCGGGATCACGGAAATGTGGTACCGGCTGAGCCGGCGGGAGAGCGACTACTGCATCGAGTGCAGCGAGGACGGCACAGCGTTCCGGCAGATGCGCATCTGCCATCTATGGAACGGCGGCGGCGAAATTTCCTTTGGCATCTACGCCTGCAGCCCGGAGGACTCCAGTTTCCGCGCCAAATTTACGGACTTAACCGTGGGCGAGTGCCTCTGGAAGGCGCATGAATAAGAACAATGCCCTGCCGTCCTCCTTAGCCGGCAGGGCATTTTGCGTATGAAGCACGCGGCGCTATGGGTTTTACAGCCAGTTTTTCTCTGTGATGATGGCCTCGTAGCCGTGGATCTTCAGATGATCTCCGGGCTTGAGGACGCCTTTCTTGGCCAGGATGTAGCCGATGTTGGTCTCTTTCACGTAGGAATAGACCAGCTTGGATACGCGGCCAATCTCCTCGCCGTCCAGGATGACGGCCTGGCCGGGGCCGCCGTACTGCTTGGACTGAATGTAGATATCGGCCTCGGGTACCTCAAAGCCCAGCATTTCCCGCGCTGCGCCTTCGGCTTGGATCTTCTCCAGGGCGCTCTTACCGATGAAATCCTTGTCCCAGTCGATGCCCTTGTCGAGGCCCACTTCAAAGGGATTGGTGTGCGCCAGGTCGCGCATATAATAGAAGCCCGCCTCGGTGGGCAGCGTCCAGGCCATCACCTGGAACTCTGTGACCTCCCGGCCACCCAGCGCCTGGGCTGCGGGCGATAGCAGCGCTTCCAGCGCCTCGGCGTGCTCTGGGTTCACATAGATCTCATAGCCCAGCTTCTCGCCGGTGAAGCCGCCGCGGTTGATGAGGCAGGGGATCCCCTGGATTTCCGTCTCCATCTGGGCAAAGAACTTGAGATCCGCCACGGGATCCTTGGTGAGCTGCTCCAAAAGCGCCCGGGACTTGGGACCCTGGACGGCGTACATCGCCCAGTCGTCGGTGACTTCCGTCCATTCCACGTCGTAATCGCCCTGGTGGAAGTACCACCAGTCGTCGGTCTTGGTGGCAAAGAGGGTGGAGACCCAGTAGACGTTCTCACTGCGGCGCATAATGACCACGTCATCGATGATCTGGCCGTTTTCATCGAGCATGGTGGTATAGCGGTCGCGTCCCACCGCCAAGCGGGAGACGTTACCGGCGAACATGTGCTCTAAGAACGCGGTGACGTCGGGGCCTGTGATCTCCAGGAGCTGATGGGTCCAGAAGTACCATCCCACCGTATTGCGCACCGCCATGTGCTCTGCGCGCTTCATGTCATCATATTTGAAGATGTTCTTATACATGGTTTCTCGCCCCCTTACATAAACTTGTCAATCTTCTTGGCGATTTTGACCCGCATCTTCCGGGCGGGGGAGTCCTCTTCCCATACCGACCACTGGGTGTTGACCAGAGTTTTGACCATGCCCTGCCACATCATGAGGTGCGCCTCAGGCACATTCTTGGTGCCGGTGATCTCAAGACCTGTGCGGTCGATGACCAGCACTACCTCCTCGCGGTTAAAAGCCTCCACCTCGTATTTGCATACCAGCGACTGGAGCAAAATCTCAATGAGACCGCCCAGAATCCGTCCGTCTTCTCCCACGCTGTCCGGCACGCCCAGGTAGTCCCGGCAGGCCTTGATGGCGTAGCGCTCGCCGAACATGGCCTTGCCGGCCGCCTCCAGGACGCATTTGAGAATGTGATCGGCCTGGGTCTGGGTCACATATTCCCGCTTCACCGCCTCGGCAATGGCCGGGAGAATATACAGCGATGCGGCGGTGGACATGTTGACCATTTGGTTGCTAGAATCAGTTTCATTGTTGGTGCCGTTCACAAAGTGGTAGTTGCACTCCTCGCGGAACATCATGGACTCGCTGACGCAGTCCTCCTCCTCGGTATACTTCTTATAGTCCTCGGTGACCGCGGGGCCAAAGCTCTCCCATAGAGCATGGGGCGGGGCGGGGTATTTTTCCCGGGACTCGGCAATGATGCGGCAGTGGCGGTCGCCGCAGCCCTTGGCCTCCACCATGAGATAGTCCATGGTGGGACCCTTCCGGCGGCGCTCAGCGGAGGCATCGGCCTGCCCCTGGAGGGACATGGTGGTGGTACGGCACAGCTCCGAGCCGCAGATATCCCAGTCGCAGACGTCCAGCTCCTTCTCAGCCCGGTAGGTGCCGAAGTCCTGGCAGCGGCCGCACATCAGAAGGGCGTCGTCGCCCTTGTCGCCGATGAGCGCGCCGGCAAACTGGCCGCACATGAAGGGATGGATGCCGAAGCCGTCGTCGTTGCCGTAGAGCTGGCCGGTGGCGTAGAGCCGGGCGTAGGCTTCCTCGCACATCATCTGGGCGCGCTGGGCATAGTCCGGCACCATAATGCGAAGCGCCTGGGTGGCGGCGGCGCTGAGCACGGACTCAAAGCGGCTGGCGTAGTGGAGCGCCTCCTGATAGGAATAGAGCTTGTTCCATGGAGACTGCACGGCGTTGAAGGTGGAAAATCCAGCGCCTTCGCCGCTGTTTTTGGGAATTCTTTCATCGATTTTCTGACCCATAATTATGCCTCCTCTTCCAGGGTTTCGGGATACTGCTCGATGGCCGCCTGGTACTTTACGATGTTGTGGGACATACCGGCGTCGGCCACCACGATTTCGCCGGTCATGCCGTCGGACATGGGGGTGCTCATGGCATAGGCCACGATGGCCACGGTGTCCACGGCCTGGGTGCCGTCGTTCTGCCAGACCATCAGCTCTTCGTAGAACTCGTCCTGCTTCTCCTCGGACAGCCCTTGGGCGCACATATTGGAGGATGCGCCAGCCGTGACCATGCCGCCGGGCGCCACCACGTTGACCATGATGCCGAAGCGCTTGAGCTCCTTGGCTGCCTCAATGGCCAGGGAGTTGACGCCGCCCTTGGAGGCCGCATAGTGGGGATAGCCGCCGAACACCGGATAGGGGAGCCAGGCGGAATTGGAGGAGATCAGGGTGATTTTGCCGTGGATTTTGTGGTCGATCATGTACTGGCTCACGTGCTTGATGCCCAGAAACGCACCGGTGATATTGGTGTCAATGACCCGGCGGAACTCCGCCTCGGGCAGGTCGTAGATATGGGCATAGCTCCATACGGCGGCGCTGTTGACGAAGATGTCCACGGAGCCGAAGGTCTTGTCCGCGGTTTCCACCAGGTGAATCATATCCTCCTCCTGGCGCACGTCGGTGCGGCAGAATACCACCCGGTCAGCGCCGAATCCCGCCTCGGCCAGGATGGGCAGGGTGTAGTCCCCCTTCTTCTGGGAACTGCCGGCGATCACCACATTGGCGCCGCCCTG
>DVGD01000027.1 GCA_018712905.1 Candidatus Avoscillospira stercoripullorum
ACGCCTTTATCAATGTCATCAAGACCAATCAGGTCTCCGGAAACTTCTACCGAAAACCCAACGATTGAGAGACGAAAAAGCCCAGCTCCTCGGAGCCGGGCACAGCGTGTCAAAAAAGTATTTTCGCCCCGCTGTGCGGATTTTGAAACGTTCAAAAACGTTTCAAAATCCTGTTGATTGAACGCGCGGTGGGCTTTTTGCCCCCCGCACACACCCCCCGCTGCTCTGTCCCTTCAGGTTTCAGCGAGGTTTTTGGACAGTCTCAGCCCGGCTTCTTGGCAGGAGCCGGGCTTTTTTTGCTTCTGCATGGCGTGGAAAAAGCGCAGGCAGGGCGCCCCTGTCGGGATGGGTCACGGCGGCGGATCGCCCCATATTTTGTAGTATGATACCACAGCGCGGCGCCATTTGCATCTTTCTTTCTTCCGCCGCGTGTGATATGCTAATGGGATGAACTGGTCCCATCCCATTGGAAAGGAGAGATTCTCCCTTGCGCGATCTCTACACCCACCTCAAGGGGCACCGGCTGGTGAGCCTGCTGGCGCCGCTTTTTAAAATGCTTGAAGCGCTCTTTGACCTGTTTGTGCCCCTGGTGGTGGCGGATATCATCAACGTCGGCATCCGAAACCACGATACCGGCTACATTCTCAGCCGGTGCGGCCTGCTCATTGTGCTGGCGCTAGTGGGACTTGGCTGCAGCGTGGTGGCACAGTATTTCGCCGCCCGCGCCTCGGTCTGCTGCGCGTCCAGCCTCCGCCGCGCGCTCTTCGCCCACATCCAGTCCCTGGGCTTCTCCGAGGTGGACACCATCGGCGGCTCCACCCTCATCACCCGCATGACCAGCGACGTAAACCAGGTGCAAAACGGCCTCAACATGTTCCTCAGGCTCTTTTTGCGCAGCCCCTTCATCGTCTTCGGCGCTGCCATTCTGGCGCTCTCCTTAAACCGCACCGTGGCCACGGTGTTTTTGCTGTCCATTCCGGTGCTCTTTCTCATCGTCTTCGGCCTCATGGCCATCACCGCGCCCCTCTACCGCAAGGTGCAGACCCGCCTGGACAGCGTCCTCGGCGCCACCCGGGAAAATCTCTCCGGCGTGCGGGTGGTGCGCGCCTTTGCCCGGGAGGACTACGAAACCCAGCGCTTCTCCGCCTTTCACGACGCCCTCACCCGCCTGCAGCTCTTCGTGGGCAGGATTTCCGCGCTGATGAACCCCCTCACCTATGTGGTGGTCAACCTGGCCTTCATCGCCATTTTAACCCTGGGCGCCCAGCAGGTGCAGGATGGGCTGCTCCTGGACGGCGACGTGGTGGCGCTGGTCAACTACATGAGTCAGGTGCTCATTGAGCTTGTGAAGCTGGCCAACACCGTGATTCTCACCAGCCGGGCGCTGGCCAGCTTGAACCGGGTGAGCACCGTCCTCCACACCCCCGTGTCCATGGCCTTCCCCGCCGAGACCGCCCCCGCTGAGACCGGCGAGGCCGTGGTCTTCGACCATGTGAGCCTTCACTACCACGGCGCCGGTGACGAGAGCCTCACCGACATCTCCTTCACCGCCCGTCCCGGGCAGACCATCGGCGTCATCGGCGGCACCGGCTCGGGCAAGACCAGCCTGGTGCACCTGATCCCCCGGTTCTACGACGCCACCGCCGGCGCCGTGACCATCCTCGGCCGCCCTGCCGGGCAGTGGACGAAAGAGGAGATCCGCGAGAAGGTGGGCGTGGTGCTCCAGAAAGCCCAGCTCTTCTCCGGCACCATCCGCTCCAACCTCCTCTGGGGCAACGAGCACGCCTCCGACCAGGATCTCTGGGACGCCCTGGAGGCCGCCCAGGCCGCCGAGTTTGTCCGGGGCAAGCCCCTGGGGCTCGACGAGATCGTGGAGCAGGGCGGCCGGAACTTCTCCGGCGGCCAGCGCCAGCGGCTGACCATCGCCCGTGCGCTGGTGCGAAAGCCCGATATCCTCATCCTGGATGACAGCGCCAGCGCGCTGGACTTCGCCACCGACGCGGCGCTGCGCAAGTCCCTGCGGGCGCTTCCCTGGCACCCCACGGTGTTTCTCGTGTCCCAGCGCACGGCATCCCTGCGCCAGGCAGACCAGATTCTGGTGCTGGACGACGGGCATCTCGTGGGTATGGGCACCCACGAAACGCTGCTGGACACCTGCCCCATCTACCGGGAAATTTTTGAAAGCCAGTTTGAGAAAGGGGGCGCGGCAGGATGAACAAGACCAATGGATCCCTGCTTCGCCGGGTGCTGCGTCTGGTGCGTCCGTACCGCTTCTTTATCGCTGCAAGCCTTCTGGGCGCGGCCATCAGCGTGGCAGCGCAGCTGCTGGTGCCCATTCTCTGCGGCGACGCCATCGATGCCATGATCGGCATGGGGCGGGTGGACTTCGCCCTGGTGGCCAGGGCGTGTCTCGCCATCGCCGTCTCCACGGCCATCACCGCCGTGGCGCAGTGGGTGCTGGCGGCCTGCAACAACCGCATTGCCTTCCGCGTCTCCCAGGATCTGCGCACCGCAGCCATGGAGAAGCTTCAGCGCCTGCCTCTCTCCTACCTGGACAGCCACCCCTCCGGTGACCTGGTCAGCCGCATCATCGCCGATGTGGACACCTTCTCCGACGGCTTGCTCATGGGCTTCACACAGTTCTTCTCCGGCGTCCTCACCATCGCCGGTACGCTGATCCTCATGGCCGTGATCCACCTGGGCGTCACCGCCGTGGTGGTGGTGCTCACACCCCTGAGCCTCTTCGCCGCCGGATTTATCACCCGCCGCACCTACCGCTATTTCAAGACCCAGTCCGTCATCCGCGGCGAACAGACCGCCCTGGTGGAGGAGATGATCCAGGGGCAGCGGGTGGTGCAGGCCTTCGGCTACGAGGAAAAGAGCCAGAAAGCCTTTGACGAGGTGAACGAGCGGCTCAAAACCGCCTCCATCCAGGCCGTGTTCTTCTCCAGCCTCACCAATCCCGTGACCCGGTTTGTCAACAGCGTGGTCTACGCCGCCGTGGGTCTCACCGGCGCCCTCCTCGCCATGGGCGGCGGCATCAGTGTGGGACAGCTGAGCGTCTTTTTGAGCTATGCCAACCAGTACGCCAAGCCCTTCAACGAGATCTCCGGCGTGGTGACGGAGCTTCAGAACGCCATGGCCTGCATCCAGCGGATCTTCGACCTGCTGGACGAGCCCGATCAGATCCCCGATGCTCCCGACGCCATAAAACTCGTGAGCGACGGCCAAGTGGCCATCCGGGACGTGGCCTTCTCCTACACCCCCGACCGTCCCCTGCTCCAAAACCTCAGCCTGGACGTCCGGCCGGGACAGCGTATCGCCATTGTCGGCCCCACCGGCTGCGGCAAGACCACCCTCATCAATCTGCTCATGCGGTTTTACGACGTGGACAGCGGCAGCATTTCGGTGGCGGGGCACGACATTCGCACCGTGACCCGGGCGTCGCTGCGGCGAAACTACGGCATGGTGCTCCAGGACACGTGGCTGCGGGCGGGCACCATCCGGGAGAACATCGCCTACGGCCGCCCAGAGGCAAGCGACGAAGAAATTGTGGCAGCCGCCAAGGCTGCCCACGCCCACAGCTTCATCCGCCGCCTGCCCCAGGGCTACGACACGGTGATTGCCGAGGACGGCGGAAGCCTGAGCCAGGGGCAGAAGCAGCTCCTTTCCATCGCCCGGGTGATGCTGTGCCTGCCGCCCATGCTCATTCTCGACGAGGCCACCTCCTCCATCGACACCCGCACCGAGGTAAAAATCCAGGCGGCCTTCGCAAAGATGATGGAGGGGCGCACCAGCTTCATTGTCGCCCATCGCCTGTCCACCATCCGGGAGGCCGATGTGATTTTGGTCATGCGCGACGGCAAGATCATCGAGCAGGGCAACCACCAGAGCCTGCTGGCGCAAAAGGGCTTTTATGCCACGCTCTATTATAGCCAGTTCGACACCGGTGCGAACTAAGCCGCTTCGCGGCGCGGGTCGATCGGAGATCGACCCCTACAGGTAAAAAGGGCACGCTGCGGTTTGCAGCGTGCCCTTTTTACCATTCACTTGGGATCAGGAAGCCGGAGGCTTCGTATTCTGGAAGATCCAGGATGTACCGTTCACAGCCGTTGAGGAGGGTTGTCTCGCCGTATTGGTGGATCCGCGGAAGATCCACGCCGTAGGACATATGGACGTGGCCGTGGATGAGATACCGGGGCTTGTACTTGTCCAGCAGGGAGAAAAACGCCTCGAAGCCCCGGTGCGCCAGATCATCTGCGTCGCCGTAGCCCCGCAGGGGGGCGTGGGTCAGTACGATGTCCACGCCCCCGGCGCGGTAGAGCTTCCAGCGCAGGCGGTTGATTCGCCGCTGCATCTGCTTTTCCGTATACTGGTGCGTGCCGCCGTTATAGAGGGGGCTGCCGCCCAGCCCCAGGATCCGCAGGCCGGCCATGTTGAGCACCCGATCCTCCACGCACACGCAGCCCTCCGGCGGACG
>DVGD01000196.1 GCA_018712905.1 Candidatus Avoscillospira stercoripullorum
GTAGGGCGGCATGCCCTCATGCCGCCGCCCGCAGGGGTCGATTGGAGATCGACCCCTGCGGGATCCCTCGCCGCTGCAAGTCCACCTTGCGGCAGCGGCGGATTCAGGGTATAATAGAATCAGATTGAAATGCCTTTGGAAAGGATGGTGCCAGATGTCCATTGACCGCTTGCAGCAGTGCATCCGCGATAAGAAAAACCCCTCCATGGTGAGCCTGGATCCGGTGGCAGACCGTCTGCCGCCCCAGCTGATCGAGCAGGCCGTGGCGGAGAGAGGGGAGACGTTGGCGGCGCTGGCGCTGGCCTATGAGAACTTCTCCCGGGGCATTCTCGAAGCCCTCCAGGACATTGTCCCGGCGGTGAAGGTGCAGCAGGCCTGCTATGCCGCCCTGGGCAGCGCCGGCATGGAAGCCCTGGAGAAGACCCTTGGCTATGCCCGCGAGCTGGGGTACTATGTCCTTTTGGACACCAGCGCAGCTGCCGCCCCCGCCACCGGCGAAGCTCTGGCCAAAAGCTGCTTCGGCGGCTTTACCCTGGGAGAGAAGCACCTGGAGCCGCCCCTTGCCTGCGACGGCCTGGGGATTCTCGCCTACCAGGGAAGCGACGGCACCAAGCCGCTTTTGCCCTATCTTGCCCAGGATAAGAGCCTCTTTCTCTTGGCGCGCAGCGCCAACAAGTCCGCCCGGGAGGTGCAGGATCTCATCTCCGGCGACCGGGTGGTCTACCAGGTGATGATGGATCTGGCCATGCGCTGGTGCGGGGAGAAGTTTGGCAAGAGCGGCTATATGGGCATCGGCGTGGTGATCTCCGGCACCCAGCCGGACTTCTTAAAGCGCTTCCGCCGCAAGTACGACCGCCTCTTCTTCCTGGTGCCCGGCTATGGAAGCTGGGGTGCCTACGGCAAGGACGTCCAGCACGCCTTCGACCTGGCCGGTCACGGCGCGGTGATCTGCGCCGGACGCAGCATCCTCTATGCCTATGAAAAATCCGGCGACGCTGCGGCCTACCGGGAAAAGGCCAGGGAGGCCGCGGAAAAAATGCGCAACAACATCCTTCAATACGTACAGGTGATTTAAATGACAACCATCTACCTCATCCGCCACGGCGAGGCCGAGGGCAACCTCTATCGCCGCATCCACGGCCAGTTCGACAGCAACATCACACCCCTGGGAAAGCGGCAGATTGCCGCCCTCTCCCGCCGCTTTGCCTCCATCCCCGTGGATGCCTGCTACGCCAGCGACCTCATCCGCACCCAGACCACTGCCCAGGCCATCTACCGCCCCAAGGGGCTGCCCCTCCAGCTGGAGCCAAGGTTCCGGGAGATCAATCTGGGCGTGTGGGAGGATCTCACCTTCGGCGAGCTCTATACCTTCCAGTCGGAGGAGATGGCGGTATTCAATAACGACCCTGTCCACTGGCAGGTGGAGGGCTCGGAGAACTTTGAAACCTACTCCAGCCGCTTCGTGGAAGCCCTGGACGAGGTGGCAGAGTGCCACAGCGGCCAGACCGTGGCGATCTTCACCCATGGCTCGGTGCTGCGCGGGGCGCTCATGCGGCTTTTCCCCGGTGCGCCCATTGCGCACAGCGACAACACCGCCGTCTCCTGCCTTACCTGGGAGCATGGCCGCTATGAGATCCAATTCCTCAACGATAACAGCCATTTGGACGAGAATCTCTCCACCCTGGCCAAGCAGCGCTGGTGGCGGGAGGGCGGACATGCCAAGGACGTGAATCTCTGGTTCCGGCCGGGGCTGACGGCCATCGACGGCCTGGAGCCGCCGGCAGGGGAGATTGCCTACACGGCCTACTCCGAGCATACGCCCGTGGGACTGCTGGTTTTGAACGGCAGCGGGGAGGAGAAGACCGGTGTGCTCCAATATATGGGACTTTCTGAACCCTACCGCCGCATGGGACTTTCCGTGCAGCTCTTCGGCCAGGCGATCTATACCTTCCGGGCGCTTGGCATGGCGAATATGGAATTGAGCCTTCAGTCCGAGGATTTGGCCGCCCTGGCGCGGCAGATGGAGCTTACCTGCGGCGAAGGGGACGTATGTACCGTGGATCTTCGCTACGGCGTCAGCCAGGTGGATCTTACGAAATAATAGAAAAGGAGCTGCCGATTGGCAGCTCCCCGTTTTTTACCGGCCGCCGGTCATGCCGGTGCCGGCCTCCAGGCCATTGCTGGTGGAGGCGCCGGACTGCGGCGCGGGCGCTCTGCGCCCGGCCTTGGGCATGGGCAAATCCTCTTCCAGGTAGCGGTTGGTGCCGTTGACGCGGCCGTCGTCGGTGGTAGAGACATTGCCGTCGGGCATGGGATCGTCGTAGTAAACCGATCCACTGCAGCCGCTGAGCACACCCGCCAGCAGCATTGCCGCCAGCAGGGCAGTCAAAGTACGCTTCATCATTTCTTCCCTCCTGCTATTTCAACGATCAATTGATCCGGTACATGCGTATTATTTGTAACCCTTTCACGAATATGCTGGCAATGGATGTCAGCATTTCTAAAACTATCAATTGATTTCTCGCAGAAGCCCATGTATAATAGAACAAGAATTATGAACATAAAGGGGAATCACCATGAAAAGACTCTCTGTGAAAAAAGGCGAGACCTGCATGGCGTGCCTGGAGTGCATGCGCGCGTGCTCCGTGGCCTTCTATAAGGAATTTGACCCGGACAAGTCCTGTATCCAGATCATCGATCGCAACGGCGCCGCCAAGCCCATGACCTGCGTCCAGTGCGGCAAGTGCGCCACCGTCTGCGAGCACGGCGCCATCACCCAGAACGCCAAGGGTGTGTACATGATTAACAAGAAGCTCTGCGTGGGCTGCGGCAAGTGCAAGGACATCTGCCCCTTCCATGTGCTGGTGAAGGCCGAGGACAGCCCCGTGGCCAGCAAGTGCATCGCCTGCGGCATCTGCGTCAAGGCCTGCCCCATGGAAATCCTGGAAATCGTGGAAAAGTGATTGCTTGAAAAAATGCAGTGCCCCGCGGGACATTGCATTTTTTTCAACCATGGGAGGAACCAATATGATTTTGCCGTGGAACCGTAAAAAGTTCTTTGTGGGGAGCGACGCCCAGGAGGCTGCCCGGGTCTGGTCGACCCTCCAGGCCAACCACATCCCCTATAGCCTTACCACCAAGGGCATGGAGCCCACCATGGTGCGGGGCATTCACGCCAACATGGCCGCCGGCGTCACCAAGGGCGCTGCGCGCTATGCAGATGTTACCCGCCCCATGAACCTTCTCTATACGATTTACGTCCGAAAGGGCGACTACGAGGCAGCGCGCAAGCTTTTGTCCTATCATCCCGAATAAAAAGTCACCCCGCCCTTTTTCCTGCATAGTATGGGAGAAAAGGTGGGGTGATGTTTTGCTGCAAGACGGGATTCTGGTGCTGGCGCTGGTGGTGGACGCGTTTTTGGCATGCTTTGCCTACGGCGTGGAGGAAATTGAAATCCCTTTGGGATCGGCGTGCCTCATGGGCGCCATCGGTACCTGCGTGCTGCTCCTTTCCATGCTGGTTACCGCGCCCCTCCGGCAGGTGCTTCCGCCCCGGCTTACCACCATCGCCGGAAGCGCGATTTTGTTTGGCATCGGCCTCCTTTCGGCCTTTCAGAATTCCCTCAAGGCGTTTCTTTCCAAAAAACGCAACGCCCGGGGGCGCATGCGGTTTCACTGGGCGGGGATCTCCTTTGCCATCACCGTGTACTTAGATGAGACCCAGGCCGACGCCGACCACTCCAAGCGTCTATCCCTGCGGGAGGCGGCCATGTTGGGGTGCGTCCTCTCCCTGGACTCCCTGGCCATCGGCTTTGGGAGCGGGCTGGGGCAGCACAACTATCTTTTCCTGGGACTCTTTTCCCTGCTTCTCCACCCGCTGGCCATTCTCCTGGCCTACCGCCTGGGGAAAAGCGCCGCGGGGAAGCTGCCTGCAGGCTGCGGCGCTGCCGGCGGGATATTACTCATGGTGCTGGCCATCTCCAAGCTGTGCTGAATTTGAACAGCACTTTGTAGGGGTCGATCTCTGATCGACCCGCGCCGCAAAGCGGCCATAGAAACGCCCCCGAGGTTTTATTGAACCTCGGGGGCGTTGGTCTATCTCATTAGTGGGTCAGGAAGAAGGTCAGGGCGAAGAGAATGGCGATGATCCAGGTGGCGATGCTGAGCTCCTTGGCCTTGCCGGAGAAGACTTTGATGACCACGCAGGAGATCAGGCCGAAAGCAATGCCGTAGGAGATGTTGTAGGTGAAGACCATCACGGCGATGGTGAGGAAGCCGGGCAGCGCCTTGGCGGGATCGTCCCAGGCGATGTTCTTGACGCCGGACATCATCAGAACGCCCACGTAGATGAGCGCCGTGGCGGTGGCGTAGGTGGGGATCAGCTGTGCCACAGGCGCCAGGAACATGGCGATGAAGAACAGCGTGGCGGTGACCAGGGAGGCGAGGCCGGTGCGGCCGCCCTCGGAGATGCCGGAGGAGGACTCCACGAAGGTGGTGACGGTGGAGGTACCGCAGACGGCGCCCACGCAGGTGGCGATGGCGTCGGCCATCATGGCGCGGTTCATGTTGGGAACCTCGCCCTTCTCGGTGAGCATGTTGCCGGCGGAGCAGGCGCCGTAGAGGGTGCCCAGGGTGTCGAACATGTCAACCATGCAGAAGGCCAGCATGGTGGTGATGAACATGACGATGAAGCTGCCGATGCCGTTGGCGGCGATGTAGGCCGAGAAGTCGAAGCCTTCCTTGAAGACCCGCAGGAAGGACAGCTCGCCGAACTCCTTGAAGGCGCCGAAGAAGTCGCTGGCCAGGTTGGGGGCGACGCTGGAGGCGTAGAAGCCGTCCACGGTGAGGAGGCCGAGGACGTAGTACGCCACAGCCGAGCCCAGGATGCCCCACAGAACGGCGCCGCGCACCTTCTTGTGGGCGAGGATGGCGATGGCCAGCAGGCCGAAGATGGTCACCAGCATGGGCATGATGGTAGCCCAGGTGGCGGAGCCGGAGTAGACGTTAAAGGAGTTGAGGGCGACGCAGGTAGAGGAGTCGCTCACCACGATGCCGGCGTTCTGGAAGCCGATGAAGGCGATGAACAAGCCGATACCGGCGGAGAGGCCACCTTGACCTCCTGGGGGATGCCCTCGAAGATCAGCTTTCTAAGGCCGGTGAGGGTGAGGAGCAGGAAGACCAGGCCGTCCACCAGCACCAGCACCAGGGTGTTGGCGTAGGAGAGACCCATGCCCAGGCAGACGGTGTAGACGAAGTAGGCATTGAGACCCATGCCGGAGGCCTGCGCCAGGGGCAGGTTGGACAGAAGACCGATGAGCACGGTGCCGACGACGGCAGAGAGGGCGGTGGCAATGTAGACCGCGCCATAGGTGACGTCGGGGCTGAGGGTGGCGAACATGCCTGCGTTGACCATGAGGATGTAGGCCATGGCCATGAAGGTGGTGAGGCCGGCAAAGACCTCAGTACGGACGGTTGAACCGCGTTCCTGGATGTGGAACCGCTTTTCCATAGAACTTTCCCTCCTTACAAAATTTGAGCCCAGCATACTTTTTGATAGTTAGATTATAAACAAATTGTGAACAAATTACAAGAGCTCTCCAAATCTTGCCATGTCAAAATTCGCCGGTAATTTTCAGAACATTGCCTATTGACAAAAGTCACGTTTCTTGCTTCTGCGGACTTGCGGCATTGGGGCGGATCGATTATAATAATCATGGATGCACAGAAAAAAGGAGAGCTGAAACTATGCTGTATCATACCATGGAAATTGCGGGTCTCAAGCGGCAGCTGCCCATCTGCAAGGTGACGGACGATCTCTATATCGGCGCCTTTGTGATCTTTGGCGATGTGGAGCTCACCGAGCACTGCGCCGCGGCGCTTTTGAAGCGGGCGCCTGCGTACGACTATCTCATCACCGCCGAGGCCAAGGGCATTCCGCTGATTCACGAAATGGCGCGGCAGAGCGGTCAGAACAAGTACATTTTGGCGCGCAAGGCGCCCAAGCTCTATATGAATAACGTGCTGGATGTGTCGGTGCACTCCATCACCACGGCCAAGGAGCAGCACCTCTATCTCGACGGCGACGATGCGGCGCTCATGAAGGGCAAGCGGATTCTCATTGTGGACGACGTGATCTCCACGGGAGAATCCCTCATGGCACTGGAAAAGCTGGTGGAGGCCGCCGGGGGCAACATCTGCGGCCGCATGGCCATCCTGGCCGAGGGCGACGCCCAGACCCGGGATGACATCATCTATCTCGAGAAGCTGCCGGTGTTCCATGCCGACGGCACAGTGAAAGCGTAAGAAAACAAGCACAGCGCCCGGCTACCCGCCGGGTGCTTTTTCGCAGGAGGTGCAGCCATGACGCTGGGAGAAAAGCTGCGGCAGATCCGGCAGCAGCGCGGCCTCACCCAGGCCGAGGTGGCAGGGGAGGCCATTACTCGGAACATGCTCTCTCTTTTGGAGCATGACCAGGCGGCCGCGTCGGTGAAGACACTCCGGTATTTAAGCCAGCGCCTGGGCGTGCCCTTGAGCGCACTCCTGGAAGAAGAGACCCGGGAGGGGAACTGCCTGGACGCAGCCAGAGCCTGTTACCTGGCAGGGGATGACGAAGGCTGCCTGGCCGCGCTGGAGGACACGGCGCTGCCCCTGGGGGAGGAGGCAAAGCTCCTTCTCTGCCGCAGCAGCCTGCGTCTGGGCTGGGAGGCGCTGGAGGCAGGACAGCTGGAGGAAGCCCGGAAGGCGCTGGAGCGGGGCAGAGACATGGCCGCCCAAGCCCAATATGCCGGGCAGGGCGAGCAGGAGGAGGCAGCACGGCTGGCGCTGCGCCTTTCCCTGGAGGAAGGCCGGGACGACGGGGAGCTGGAGGCATGGGAAGCGGCGCTGGCGCCCGGCGAGCGGCAGCGGCAGCGGTTTCTGGCGCGCTATTATCTCCGGGAAGGACGGCTCAGAGAGGCAGCCCAGGCATTGCGCCGCAGCCAGGGCGCGGACGGGGAGTGGCAAATGCTCACCGGTCTGCTGGAAGCCGCCCGGGGGCGGCACCGGGAGGCGGTAGAGTCCTTGCAGCGGGCGCTGAAGCAGCCTCTGGACGTGCCGGATCGCAAGCGCTGCCTTTCTCAGCTGGAGCAAAGCGCCCTGGCGCTGGAAGATTACCGACTGGCCTACGAAGCCCGCACAGCCGCTGAAAAATAGGGAAGGAGACTGTCAAAAAACCTCGCTGAAGATGTCCTAGACAGAGCAGCGGGGGGTGTGTGCGGGGGGGCAAAAAGCCCACCGCGCGTTCAATCAACAGGATTTTGAAACTTTTTTGTAAGTTTCAAAATCCGCACAGCGTGGCGAAAATACTTTTTCGACACGCTGAGATCCCCTTCATTTGCAGCTTTTACTGCAAGTGAAGGGGATCTTTTCAGCACACGGTACCGGGGGATTGGCCGCAGGCCGGT
>DVGD01000197.1 GCA_018712905.1 Candidatus Avoscillospira stercoripullorum
GGGGATCAGAGCCAAACGCTACATCCGCCGGCTGATGCCCCGGCGCGCCAGGCGGCGCTTCCGGCGGAGCTTCAAGAAAATCGTCAGTCCTGCCGCCGCGGCTACCAGAATGCCAGCGGCAATGAGGTATCTGGTTACGTCGCTGCCTGCGGTCTTCACGCTCAGCCACAGGCTGTCCATGAGCTGGCTGGTCTCGGTGGGGAGGGCGCTGAAGCTCTCGCCCTTTGCCAAAATCTCGTCGCTGGGGTAGGCGATGGGATTTTCGGCCAATTCCGGATCCATATAGTCCTTGGCCGCCGAGAGGGGAGAGGAGTAGCCCAAATACTCCAGGTTCTGCCCGCAGATCTCCGGCGAGCAGAGGAAGTTGATAAAGGCCTCGGCGCCTTCCTGGTTGGCAGCGCCCTTGGGAATGCACATGGCGTCGATGAAAATGTTGAAGCCCTCTTCGGGGAAGTAAAATTCCAAGGCGGGATTTTCCTCCACCATATAGAGGTAGTCCCCGGCGTAGTAGGGGGCGATCCACGCCTCCTCCCGCTCCATTTTCGCGTAGATCTGATCCATCACGTGCCCCTGGAGGATGGGCTTTTGCTCCACCAATTTTTGGGCGCACTGGCGAAGGGAGGCTTCGTCGGTGGTATTGAGACTGTAGCCCAGGAGAGACTCGGCAATGGCGAAGGCGTCGCGGTTGTTGTCAAACATCAGGATTTTTCCGGCGTACTTGCTGTTCCACAAAAGATCCCAGCTGCCTGCGTCGGCCTCGTCCACGTACTTGCTGTTGTAGATGACGCCCACGGTGCCCCAGGTGTAGGGCACGGAGTAGCGATTTTCCGGGTCATAGGCGGTGTTGCGGAAGGCCTCATCCACGTATTGGTAGTTGGGAATGTTGTCGAAATTCAGGGGCTCAAGCATGTCCTCTTCAATGAGGCGGCCGATCATATAGTCCGAGGGGATGATGACGTCGTAGCTGGCGCCGCCGGTTTTGAGCTTGGTGTAGAGGCTCTCATTGCTGTCATAGGTGAGGTAATTGACGTGGATGCCCGTTTCCGCCTCAAAGGCCGCGATCACATCCAGGGAGCCGTCGGTGCCGTCGGAGATATACTGCCCCCAGTTGTAGACGGTGATTTCGTTTTTCGCCGCCCTGGCCGGCACCACCGGCAAAAGCGCCAAGACCAGGAGCAGGGCAAAGAGCTTTCTCATATCCGCACCCCCCGCTTTTTGGCCTTCCGCCCGGCGTCTCTGGCCTGGAGGAGGTTCATGGTCACCATGAGCACCAGAATCACCAGGAACATCATGGTAAAGAGGGCGTAGATCTTGGGATGGATGGGCTTTTTGGTGTAGTTGTAGATCTCCACGGGCAGGGTAATAAAGCTTGAGCCCGTGACAAAGTAGCTGATGACGAAGTCATCCAGGCTCATGGTGAAGGCCATCATCAAGCCTGAGACGATGCCGGGCAAAATCTCATGGAGAATCACCCGGAAGAAGGCCTCAGTCGGTGTGCAGCCCAAGTCCAGCGCCGCCTCCTCCAAATCGGGATCCATCTGGGTGAGCTTGGGAAGCACCGAGAGGATCACATAGGGGAGGTTGAAGGTCACATGGGCGATGAGCAGCGTCCAGAAGCCCAAAATGGAGTTAATCTTGAGCAGCGTCCCGGTGAAGGCGAACAGGAGCGCCAGAGACACGCCGGTGACGATGTCGGGGTTGGTCATGGGAATGTTGGTGAGAGTCATCACGGCGCGGCGGAGCCGTCCCCGTGCGCCATGGAGCCCCACGGCGGCCATGGTGCCGAGAATGGTGGCCAGGACGCTGGACAAAACGGCGATGATCAGGGAATTGCCCAAAAGCCGCAAGAGGTCTCCATCCCGGAAGAGCTCGCCATACTGGGCAAAGGTGAAGCCCTTGAAGACGGCAATGTCGTTGCCGGTGTTGAAGGACGCCACGGCCAAAACCACCATGGGGATATAGAGGAAGAGGAAGATCAGCGCCGTAAAGACTTTGCCGGCGGTTTTCACGGCGTCATCACCTCCTCGTCCTGTCCTGTAAATCGGTTCATAAAGCCGATGCAAAGGAAGATCATCACCATCATCGTGAGGCTCAGCGCGGCGCCCAGGTTGGGATTGTAAGCGGTTTTGAACTGGCTTTCAATGACGTCGCCGATCATGGTGGTGCCGGTGCTGCCCAGCTTCTGGGAGATGTAGAAGGTGGACACGGCGGGGACAAACACCATGGTGAGCCCCGACACGATGCCCGGCACCGACAAAGGCAGCACCACCCGGGTGAACACCTGCCGCTGGTTGCAGCCCAAGTCCTGGGCGGCCTCGATAAGCCGGGGATCGATCTTGATCATCACGGTGTAAAGGGGCGTAATCATATAGGGAAGGTAGTTGTAGACCATGCCGAGGATCACCGCGCCGCTGTTGCGAATCAAGGGCAGGGGCTTTAGCCCCAGGGCGGAGATCCAGCTGTTGAGAATGCCGGTGTCCTCCAGCATGGCAACCCACGCCAGGGTTCTCAGGAGGAAGCTCATGCACATGGGCAGCATCACCAGCATAGAGAGGAGCCTCTGGCGGCTGGGCGTTGCCCGGGCGATGGTGTAGGCCACGGGATAGCCGATCACAAGGCAGATGGCCGAGGAGGCCAGGGAGAGAAAGATGGAGCGGAGGAAAATGGGCAGGTACGTCCCCAGGTGGGAGAGGTTTTCAAGCGTAAAGGCACCGGTGAGGGAGTCGGTGAAGGCGTAGAAGACCACCACGCCCAGGGGGATGAGGGTGAATACCGTCATCCACAGGGTATAGGGTAGGAGCAGCCGGTTACGCTTCATCGCCTTGTTCCTCCCCGATCTCGTCGTACTCGGCACTGTATGAGCTGTAGTCGCCAAACATACCGGAGTATTCGCTCTTTTTCATCACATGGATGTCCTCGGGATTGAGGCGGATGCCCACGCGCTTTCCCACGCTCTGGTAATCGGTGGTCTGGATGAGCCATTTAAAGCCCTTGAAGTCCACGATGACGTCATACTGCATGCCCTTGAAGGTGATGCCGGTGACGGTGCCGCACAGATGCCCCTGGTCAGCCTCCACAAAGTCGATGTCCTCCGGGCGGATGACCACGTCCACCGGCTCCCTGGGGGCAAAGCCCTTGTCTACGCAGGGGAATTTCCGGCCGAAGAACTCCACGCAGTAGTCCTCGATCATCACGCCGTCCAGGATGTTGCTCTCGCCGATGAAGTCGGCCACAAAGGCGTTTTTCGGCTCATTGTAGATGTCCTCGGGGCGGCCGATCTGCTGGATGCGGCCCTTGTCCATGACCACGATGGTGTCGGACATGGAGAGGGCTTCCTCCTGGTCGTGGGTCACGTAGATAAAGGTGATGCCCAGCGCCTGCTGGATGCGCTTGAGCTCGTTCTGCATGTCCTTGCGAAGCCGGAGGTCGAGGGCGCCCAAGGGCTCGTCCAAAAGCAGCACCTTGGGGCGGTTCACCAGCGCCCGGGCGATGGCCACCCGCTGCTGCTGGCCGCCGGAGAGCTGAGTGACCTTGCGGTTTTCAAAGCCCCGGAGGCTCACAATGTCCAGCATTTCCTCCACCCGCTTGTCGATCTCCAGCTCGGGGAGCTTGGCAATGCGCAGGCCGAAGGCGATGTTGTCGTAGACGTCCAGATGGGGAAAGAGGGCGTAGCGCTGGAACACGGTGTTGATTTTTCTTCGGTAAGGGGGCAGATCGTTGATCCGCTGGCCGTCGAAGAGCACGTCTCCGCCGGTGGGTGTCAAAAATCCGCCGATGATGCGAAGGGTGGTGGTCTTGCCGCAGCCGGAAGGCCCCAGCAGCGTCAAAAACTCATGATCGTTGATGTAAAGGTTGATGCCGTCCAG
>DVGD01000198.1 GCA_018712905.1 Candidatus Avoscillospira stercoripullorum
TCCCGGTACACGTCGCCATAGCCGCTGAAGTAGACCACATGGTAGCCGTCGGTGCCTTCAAAGATGTTGGTGTCCCCGGCGGTGCGGCCCTCCTCCTGGCACCAGCTGTCCACCTCGTCGGTGATGGTGCCGGGCACCAGGTTCTCATAGAGGGTGCCGGTCATGGAGGTGTCCTCCTCGGTCAGGGCGGCAAAGGCGTCCTCGGAGACGTCGTCACCGGCGAGGAAGTCATCCAGCAGCGTCTGCGCTTTTTCCTTGGCAGTGGCCATGGCCTCTTCATCGGTGGTGTCGCTGACAGGGATCAGAATGTCGCGGACGTTGGGCAGCTGATAGGTGCGATCCACCTGACCCACGAAGTAGAGCACATAGTAGCCGGTCTCTTCGTTCTGCACATAGGTGGTGTCGCCGGGCTGGCGGCTGCTGTCAGCCAGCCAGTCGCGGTAGAGCTCCAGGCAGTTGGAGAGGGTGTAGTCCTCCCGGAGGGTGGTGGTGTCATCCTCATAGGTTTCCTTGCTGTCCTCGTCGGCAAACTTCACGGTGTAGTCAAGGTAAGCCTGCTCATCGCCCTGGGAAGCTTCGGCCATTTCCTTGGCCTTGGTCTCGCACTCGGCCAGGGCGGCCTCGGTGTCCACTTCCTCGCCTTCTTCGGCGGTGGGCACGTTGATGGAGTAGACGCGGAAGGTCACAGCGTCAAAATCCTGGTTGTTTTCCTGATAGTAGGCATCCAGATCCTCGGCGGTATAGGTATAGCCATCGTAGATCTGCTGGGCGTAGGAACTGGCAATCAGGTTGATGGTCAGGTATTCCCGATAGGAGTCCACGGTGCTGCCATTGCCGTAGAGACCGGCCAGGTAGGCGTTGCCGCTGGAGTAGCCATAGACAGAGCCGTAGAGATCCAGCATATCAATCTGGCTGTCGATGCTGGCCTGCTCGTCCTCGCTGAGGGTATAGCCATTGGCAATGGCCTCGTCGTAAACAGCGTAGACCTCATGGGCGCTCTTGAGGGCAGTGTCGGTGAGATAGTCGCCCCAGGTGTCGAACTCATCGCTCATGTAGGGCTGATCGTCCAGCGGTTTTTCGGTGTCGATGATGACACTGAGGTAGTCGCCCATGGAGTCCGCCATGTTCTGATAGGCGGTGTTATAGAAATAGTTGACCATGGCAGGGGACAGATCGTGGCCGCCCACGGTTGCGGCAACGGTATGGGTGACGAAAAAGCCGGTGCTGACCATGCCGAAGAAGACGATGGCCGCCACCACGACAACGGCGAGAATGGCATAGAGAACGGTTTTCCCAGTTTTCCCCAAGCCCTTCTTGGAGGCATTGACAGAAGCTGCTCCATTGCTGCCCGCATCAGACTGCCGCTTTTTCTTTTCGCGAGATGCGCTCATGTGGTTCATTCCTCTCATACAATAACTTACGTTTCGCCCGCGGCGATACTTTGCTCATTATACCGAAATCCGCCTGAGGATGCAAGAGCGATTCGCTTTTTTTCTCCCCTGCGTCATAGAAATTTTACAGATTTCCACGAAAAACAGGCGGCAAATCATGAGAAAACCGGGGCGCCATGGAAGCAGCGGGAAAATGCAACTGCAAGCAGGCAAAAAACTTGCCCATTGGCGTCGATGGCGCTATAATAAACAAGAAATGAATTCGCAACAGTAGGAGGATCCACTATGGCCACCAATCTTTACGAGAGCCCCCTTTCCAGCCGCTATGCCAGCCGGGAGATGCTCTATCTCTTCTCCCCGGACAAGAAATTCACCACCTGGCGCCGGCTCTGGATCGCCCTGGCGCGGGCGGAGATGAAGCTGGGGCTGCCCATCACCCAGGCGCAGATCGACGAGATGGAGCAGCACAAGGACGATATCGACTATGAAGCGGCCGCCCGCTACGAGCGCCAGCTCCGCCACGACGTCATGGCGCACATCCACGCCTACGGCGATCTCTGCCCCACGGCTATGCCCATCATTCACCTGGGTGCCACCAGCTGCTTTGTGGGTGACAATACCGATGTGATTTTGATGCGCGAGGGCTTGGAGCTGCTGCGGGGCAAGCTGGTAAACCTCATCGACCGGCTCACGAAGTTTGCCATGGAGTACCGCGCCATGCCCACCCTGGGCTTTACCCACTTCCAGCCGGCGCAGCTCACCACCGTGGGCAAGCGCGCCACCCTCTGGGTCAACGAGCTGGTGATGGACTTGGAGGAGCTGGAGCACCGCATCGATTCTCTTCAGTTCCGCGGCGTCAAGGGTACCACCGGCACCCAGGCAAGCTTCCTAGAGCTCTTTGGCGGCGACCAGGAGAAGGTGCGCCAGCTTGAAAAGCTGGTTTCTCAGGAGATGGGCTTTGAAAAGGTGGTGCCGGTCTGCGGCCAGACCTATTCCAGGAAGATGGACGCCAATGTCCTGGCCACCCTCTCGGGCATTGCCCAGTCGGCGGGCAAGTTTGCCACAGACCTGCGGCTTCTCTCCCATCTCAAGGAGATGGAGGAGCCCTTCCAGGAAAAGCAGATCGGCTCCTCGGCCATGCCCTATAAGCGCAACCCCATGCGCTGTGAGCGTATTTGCTCCCTGGCGCGGTATGTCATCGTGGACGCCCTCAACCCCGCCTTCACGTCCTATAACCAGTGGTTTGAGCGCACCTTGGACGATTCTGCCAACAAGCGCATCTCCATCCCCGAGGCATTTTTGGCCGTAGACGCCATTTTGCAGATCTACCTCAATGTCACCGATGGCCTCAAGGTCTATCCCAAGGTCATCGAGCGGCACCTCAGGGAGGAGCTTCCCTTCATGGCCACGGAGAATATCATGATGGACGCCGTCAAGCGCGGCGGCGACCGGCAGGCGCTCCACGAGCGCATCCGCGTCCACTCCGTGGCTGCGGGCAAGGTGGTCAAGGAGGAGGGCGGCCAGAACGACCTGGTGGATCGCATCGCCGGGGATCCCATGTTCGGCCTCACCAAGGAGGAAATTCTGGCGCATATGGATCCCGCGGCCTACATCGGCCGGTGCCCTGCCCAGGTGGAGGAATTTGACCGGGACGTGGTGGAGCCCATCCGCCGCCGCTATCAGGCCGTCCTCAGCGACGAGCAGCCGGAGCTCTCTGTATAAGGAGGCGCACCATGAAACCCAAAGCGGTTCTCTTTGATCTGGACGGAACCCTTCTCGATACCCTGGGGGATATCGCCGCCGCTGCCGACCATGGCCTTTCCCAGGTGGGGCTTCCTACCCACGACCGGGCGGTCTACCGCCGCCTGGTGGGGCACGGAATTCGCCGCCTCTTTGACCAGGCCGTGCCGGAAGGCACCGCGCCGGAGGTCTACCAGCAGGCGCTCTCGGCCTATCTTGCCTATTATCCTGCCCACTGCACCGTGCATACGGCGTATTTCCCCGGCGTTCGGGAGTTTTTGTCCAGGCTCCAGTCCCAGGGGATCCCCATGGCCATCATCTCCAACAAGACCGAGACCACGGCGAACCGGGTGATTACGCACTATTTCCCCGACATTTCCTGGGCGTTCCTCTGGGGCAACAATGGCGCCCGGCCTCTCAAGCCGGCGCTGGACGCCGGAAAGCTGGCCTGCGAGACGCTGGGGCTCGAACCCGCGGAGATTGCCTTTGTGGGCGACGGCGACACGGACATGGCCTTTGCCTCGCAGATGGGCTTCGTGGCCGCCGGTGTCACCTGGGGCTACCGGGATCGGGACGAACTCCTGGCAGCGGGCGCCGACTTCCTCGTGGACAGCTTCGAAGAGCTTGCCCAAAAGCTGGA
>DVGD01000199.1 GCA_018712905.1 Candidatus Avoscillospira stercoripullorum
CGGGGGGTGTGTGCGGGGGGCAAAAAGCCCACCGCGCGTTCAATCAAACAGGATTTTGAAACTTTTTTGAAAGTTTCAAAATCCGCACAGCGTGGCGAAAAGACTTTTTCGACACGCTGGGGGCGGCTCTCCGAGCCGCCCGCGGGTCGATCAGAGATCGACCCCTACGCTTTTACGCGGCGCAGAGACGTTCTCTGCGCCGCGTTTTTGGCATAATTTACGAGAGAAATGTGCCGCAATTGGAGGAATGACCAAATTCGAAGCTAAAATTCTTTCAGCATTCCTAATTGTTTTTGTGCTAAGACCTTGCTATAATTTCCATGAGAAATAAAGAAAGGTCTGCTGCCCATGACGAAACAGAAGTTGTTCCGGGGAAACCTCTTTGAACTAGATGGGGTTCCCCCGCTCAGGCGTGCCCTTCCCCTGGCGGTGCAGCATGTGGTGGCCATGATCGTTGGCTGCGTCACGCCTGCCATCATCGTCTCCGGCGCGGCGGGTCTGCCGGCCAACGAGCAGGTGATTCTCATCCAGGCGGCGCTGGTGATCTCGGCGCT
Organism: Candidatus Avoscillospira stercoripullorum; assembly: GCA_018712905.1. Taxonomy (GTDB): domain Bacteria; phylum Bacillota; class Clostridia; order Oscillospirales; family Oscillospiraceae; genus Avoscillospira; species Avoscillospira stercoripullorum. The sequence continues at coordinate 555 of DVGD01000199.1, forward strand.
TTCTACCTTGCTGCAGCTCTTCCCCCTGGGGCGAAGATTCCCGCTGGGACTTGGCTCCGGGCTTCCGGTCATCATGGGCGTCAGCTTTGCCTATGTTCCAACTATGCAGGCCATTGCCGAAGGCCATGGCATTGCGGCCATTCTAGGCGCCCAGATTGTAGGCGGCCTGGTGGCGGCGCTGGTGGGGTTGTTTGTGAAGAAGCTCCGGCGGCTCTTCCCGCCTCTCATCACCGGCACCGTGGTCTTCACCATCGGCCTGTCCCTCTATCCCACGGCCATCAACTACATGGCCGGCGGCACCAGCAGCGTGGACTATGGCTCCTGGCAGAACTGGCTCATTGCCTTCTTCACCCTGGGCGTGGTCACCAGCCTCAATCACTTTGGCAAGGGACTTTGGAAGCTCTCGTCCATTTTGCTGGGCATCGGCGCGGGCTATGCCCTGGCGGCGTGCTTCGGCATGGTGCACTTTGAGAGTGTCGCCCAGGCGTCCATGTTCCAGCTGCCCCAGCTTCTTTATTTTGGCGTGGAGTTTGAGATTTCGGCCTGTGTGGCCATCGGCATTCTCTTTGGAATCAACGCCGTCCAGGCCATCGGCGACCTCACCGCCACCACCGTGGGCGCCATGGATCGGGAGCCCACGGACAAGGAGCTCCAGAACGGCATCGTGGGCTACGGCGTGATGAACATGATCGGCGGCCTCTTCGGCGGCCTGCCCACGGCGACCTACAGCCAGAACGTGGGCATCGTCACCACTACCCGGGTCATCAACCGCGTGGTGCTGGGGCTCTCGGCGCTGATTCTCGGCGCGGCGGGACTGATCCCCAAGTTCTCCGCCCTGCTCACCACCATCCCCCAGTGCGTCCTGGGCGGCGCCACGGTGTCGGTGTTTGCCAGCATCGCCATGACCGGCATGAAGCTGGTGTCCTCGGCGGAGATGGACTATCGCAATTCCTCCATTGTGGGTCTTGCGGCGGCGCTGGGCATGGGAATCTCCCAGGCGTCGGCCTCCCTGGCGGCCTTCCCCGAGTGGGTCACCACGATTTTCGGAAAGTCCCCGGTGGTGGTGGCCACCATCGTGGCCGTGGTGCTCAACGTGATCCTGCCGAAAAACAAGAAGGAATAACAAAACACATCAGCCGCCTTCCTTGGCCAATGGGAAGGCGGCTGATGTGTTTTGTAGGGGTCGATCTCCGATCGACCCGGGCTTGCGCAGGCGGCGTTAAGCCTCCCCTTGGTGCCCAAGGGGAGGTGGCGCACGATAGTGTGCCGGAGGGGATCAGAATTTACAGTGACCGCAGGCTTACAACCCCACCAGCAAAGCTGGATGGAGAATTCTACGGGGCTTCGCCCCTTGAACTCCCGGCCAAGGCCGGCAGTTCAAGAATTCTTCAATCAGTCTCGCTTCGCGAGCCAGCTCCCCTTCACAGGGGAGCCTTTGGTGCGGAGAAAAAATCGGCTACACCCTTGCGGTGCTACTCATACCGCTCGGCCACGAGGATACTGGCGCGCTCCTGGATGCGTGCCGCGGCTTCCTCGGCGGTGCGCTCTCCGGCCAGCACCGGCTCTGCCTCCTCCTCGATGATGCCGAGGATGTCCATGTCAAAATAGGAGAGGTTCCGGCAGGTGGCGGCGGCGGAAACCAGGGCGTCCTGATCGATCTGCTCTGTGACCCAGGGGCTGGCGGTGGTCATATCGTTGATGGCCTTCAAATTGTCGGCCAGCTGGGAGCGGAAGAGGGGCGTGCCGTCGTAGGCGTCCTGATAGATGGGGTGCTGCAGCATATAGTTGAGGAACGTCAGGCAGCCGTCCAGCTGGTCGGTTCCGGCGCAGATGCCCACGGCGTAGGGGAGATCGATGTACATGCCGTTGCTGCCGTCCGGCGTGGGATAGCCGAGATAGCCCATGGGATAGTCGGTCTTGGCACGGAACCGGTCAAAGGATACATCGAACGCGGAATTGAGCTGCGTTTCACAGAAGTAGAGCGAGCCCTCCAGCATCATCTCCGGCGCGCCCTTGAAGCTGCCGTCGTCCTGGATGTGATCCTCCTGGGCGTTGGAGCTCTTGATGTGGCAGGCGGCTTCCAACACGGAAATGAGCTCCGGCGTCTCAAAGTCGCAGGTGGCGTTGGTAACATCCACGGCATCGTGGATATAGCGGCTGCCCACATATTCGATAAAGGCCATGGGCTCCATATAATACATAAGCTTTTGATTCTGGGAAAGGGAATCCTGGAGGACGAGGTAGTCCTCCAACGTCCAGCCCTGATACTGCTCGGCGATCCCCGGCAGACAGTAGAGGGCGTGCAACCGGAACTTGGGTCCGATGAGGTACATTCCGCCAAATTCGTGGAGGGCATCCCAGATGATGCAGTCCTCCCGATCGAAGGAGAGCCGTCCATCCTCGACAAAGGGATCGAGATCCATGAGCATGCCGCCGGAGATGTAAGGCAAAGGAGAGATTGCGTCCAAATCCTCGGCAGTTTCGTTGCTCCTTCGATCAAAAATCAGAAGATCTGGAATATTTCCCGCCTGCATCTGGGTCTGGAGCGCCATCTCACCCTGCTCCTGGCTGACGCTGATGCCATAGTCGATCATGGAGACGGTGTAGTCTGAGCTCGTCTTATTAAACTCGGTGATCACCCTCTTGATCCGGCTATCCTGCCAGTTTACACCCGCCAAGGAAATGGCGGTTTTTTCTTTCTCCGGGGTATCTTCCTCGATGCGGGGCGTATTGTCTGTCTCCTGTTCCACGGGCGCTTTGGCACTGCATCCCAAGAGCAGCAGACAGACCAGCAGGAACAAAATGACACGTTTCATCGGCATTTCCCTCGCTTTCTCTTTGATATCCTCAGAGTACCATGGAAGCATACAATTGTCAACAAATACTTTGTATTAAAAGGTATTGATGATCCTTTTATTTGTGCATAAAATAGTCCTACGGAAACAAAAGCGCAGGAGGGATGGGAAATGCAAGAAGTGGAGGCTGTGGCACGGCAATACTGCCGCCGGGTGCGCAGAAAAATGCCCCTCTTCCTAAAGGGGAAGCGGGCATATCTGGATCAGCTTTATATGAGCGTGGTGGAGACCCTGGAGGAACGAGGGCAGGCGGATCTCGCGGCGGCGGAGGCTTGCTTTGGCGCCCCGCAGCAGGCCGCGTCGGAATTTTTCTCGCCGGAGCTCGACCCGCTGGCGGAAAAACGAGCCTGGCGGCGCACCAGATGGCTGGTGGCGCTGGCTTCCATCGCGGTTGTGGCGCTCATCGCCCTCATTGGGACAAGGCTGGCCGTCAGGCAGATGATCGAAGAGACCAGGGAACAGGCAAACGGCTACATCGTCTATTCCGAGCCGGAGTACATGACCGAAGAGGAATTCAATCAGATTATGGAAGAGCTGGAGGAAAATCCGTAAAGGAGAAAGAGGCATTCCAGAGTAAAGGACGAATTTTTCATGAAAGAGGATGCGTCGTTACAGAATCATTTTAAAAAAGGAATCAGCACCCTGGTGGCGCTGTCGCTGCTGCAAAATCAGCGGATGTACGGCTATGAGCTGGTGCAGACCATGGAGAAGGTCAGCGGGGGAAGATTTGCCCTGCAGGAGGGGACGCTCTATCCCATTTTGTACCGATTGGTGGATCAGGGACTCATTGAGAGCGAGCGCGTGATGGTGGGCAAGCGAATGTCCCGGGTGTACTATCAGATCACCCCCAAGGGCGTGGAATACCTGGCCAAAATCCGCCAGGAGTACGAGGATATCACAGCCGGGGTAGCGGCACTTTTGGACTATCGCCCCCCGGAGCCGTAGCAAAGCCTCCCCTTGGTGCCCAAGGGGAGGTGGCGCACGATAGTGCGCCAGAGGGGATCAGAGTTTGCAGTGACCGCAGGCTTACAACCCCACAGTCAGCCTTCGGCTGCCAGCTCCCCTTCACAGGGGAGCCTTTGGTGCGCGAAACGCCACTGCAATGGACGAAAAAAACGCCGCCCGGCTGGGCGGCGTTTTGCAATTTTAAGTTATCCCTCTTGGCTCAGGCGGCGTCCCATGAGCACGCCCATCACCGAGGCCATCATAAGACCCCGGGTCCAGCCGCTGGAGTCGCCCAGGCAGTGGAGACCGTGGACGTTGGTGTTGAAGTCGGCGTCCATCTTCACGCGGTTGGAGTAGAACTTGAGCTCCGGGGAGTAGAGGAGCGTCTCGTAGGAGGCGAAGCCCGGCACCACGTGATCCATGGCCTGGATGAAGTTGATGATGTTGATCATGGCGCGGTAGGGCATGGCGGCGGTGATGTCACCGGCCACGGCGTCCACCAGGGTGGGCTTTAAGTTGGACTGTGCCAGCTCCTTGGGCCAGGTGCGCTTGCCGTCGAGAATATCGCCGAAGCGCTGCACCAGGATCTGGCCGTTGGCCAGCATATTGGTGAGCTCGCCCACCTTCTGGGCGTAGGCGATGGGCTGGTTGAAGGGCACGGAGAAGTTGTGCGAGCACAGAATGGCCAGGTTGGTGTTGTTGGACTTTAATTCCTTGTAGGAGTGGCCGTTGACCACGGCCAGGTCGTTGTCGTAGTTCTCCTGGCTCACGAAGCCGCCGGGGTTCTGGCAGAAGGTGCGCACCTTGTTTTTGAAGGGGCGGGGATAGCCGATGAGCTTGGACTCATAGAGCACCTCGTTGACCTTCTCCATGATCTCGTTGCGCACCTCCACCCGCACGCCGATGTCCACGGTGCCGGGCTGATGGGCGATGGAGTAGGAGGCGCAAAGCTGCTCCAGCCAGTCGGCGCCGCGGCGGCCGGTGGCGATGACGGTGTGCTTGGCGGTGATTTCCATGGAATCCTTGCCGTTGGTGATGCGCACGCCCAGGCAGCGGTCGCCCTCGAGGATGAGGTCGGTGCAGGCGTAGCCGAAGATCATCTCCACCCCGGCGTTCTGGAGGTGCTTCTCAATGGAGAGGTAGAGATCCTGGGCTTTCTCGGTGCCCAGGTGGCGGATGGGGCAGTCCACCAGCTTTAAGCCGGCCTGGATGGCGCGCTTGCGGATCTCCTTGACGGCCTCGGTGTTGCCGAGACCCTCCACGTGCTCGTCGGCGCCGAACTCCAGATAGATCTTGTCGGTGTAGTCGATGGTCTCCTGAGCCAGGTCTTCGCCGATGAGGCTGGGCAGGTCGCCGCCCACCTCGTAGCTCAAAGAGAGCTTGCCGTCGGAGAAGGCGCCCGCGCCGGAAAAGCCGGTGGTGATATGGCAGTAGGGCTTGCAGTTGACGCACTTCTTCGTCTTGGCCTTGGGGCAGTGGCGCTTTTCCACGGGCTGTCCCTTTTCCACCAGGACGATCTTTTGCTTGCTGCCCTTTTTGAGCATCTCAATGGCGGTGAAAATACCGGCAGGGCCGGCGCCCACAATTACAACATCTGTCTGCATCTTGATCCTCCATTGCACAGAAAAATACCCGCAGAGCCT
>DVGD01000200.1 GCA_018712905.1 Candidatus Avoscillospira stercoripullorum
TCCAGGCTGCCTTCTTCCTCACGGCTCAGCAGCTGAGGGAGCAGCCGGCACTGGCGCGGGAAATCTACGCCGCAGGACACACCGTGGCGCTGGAGATCCCCGGGAAGGATATCTCCCAGGAGATGGGCGAGGCCAACCAGGCACTGGAGCAGGCGCTTTTCATGGAGACCGTGCTGGCGCTGGTGCCTGAGGGTACCGGCGAGAGTGCGTCCTGGCGGTTCATCGAGGATCCGGGGCAGGTGTCGGAGGAGGTCTGGCGCGCCAGCCAGGCGCCCATGCTCCTTTTGTGCCGCGAAGACGCACCGGCGCTGATCGAGCGCCTCACCGCCACCCAGACCACAGTCTTGCAGCTGCTGGAGACTTCCCAGCTGCCGTAGGAACAAAGCCTCCCCTTGGTGACCAAGGGGAGGTGGCAGGCCAACGGCCTGCCGGAGGGGATCAGAGCCTTCGTACACCGTGGCATCTCCAAAATATTTTGCAGGAAATATGGTTTATTTCCAGCCATTTCTCTGCTATAATCAGGAAAGAAATACCGATGGAGGCCGCGCAGCGCGCGGCGGCAAGGAGACGAATATGACCAGGTCAAATGCCAGAGAGATCGTTGCCAACCTTATCTATGAGATGAATTTTACCCGTGATAGCGCCGATTCCGTGGTGGAGCAGACCATGGAGCCCCTCTATTACGACACCCTGGGCGGCGAGTCCGAGGCCTATGCCGACAAGCCCGGCGGGCAGCTTCCCTACATCCGCGACGCCGTGCGCGGCATCCGGGAAAAGCAGGAAGAGCTGGACGGCTATCTCGCCAAGTACGCCATCAACTGGAGCGTCTCGCGGATTTCCAAGGTGGCCCGCGCCATCCTCCACGTGGCCATGTATGAAGCCCTCTATGTGGACGATGTGCCCGTGGACGCCGCCATCAGCGAGGCCGTGGAGCTCACCCGGAAATATGAGGACGAGGACGTGGTGGCCTTCGTCAACGGCATCCTGGGCTCCTTCGCCCGGGATCTGGAGAAAACCAATGTATCTGGGGATTGACACCAGCAATTACACCACTTCGGTGGCGGCATTCGACGGCCGGGACGGGGTAAACCGCTCCCGGCTTTTGGACGTGGCGCCGGGGCAGCTGGGCTTGCGGCAGTCCGACGCCCTCTTCTCCCACGTCAAGCGCCTCCCGGTGCTCATGGAGCAGCTCTTTTCCGCCGTTTCCCCCGGCGAGATCCAGGCCGTGGCCGTCTCCACCCGCCCTCGGGCGGTGGAGGGCTCCTATATGCCCTGCTTTTTGGCCGGGGTGGCCGTGGCAAAGTCCCTGGCTGCCGCCCTGGGCGTCCCCTGCCACGAGGTCTCCCACCAGCAGGGACACGTGGCCGCGGCGCTCTGGTCTGCCGGGCGGATGGACTTGATGGACAAGCCCCATTTGGCCTGGCACCTCTCCGGCGGCACCACAGAACTCCTTTCCATCACGCCCGAGGGAAAAAACGTCCGCGCCGAGAAGATCGGCGGCACCAGCGACATCTCCGCCGGACAGATCATGGATCGCACCGGCAAGCTCCTCGCCCTCCCCTTCCCCGCCGGAAAGGCGCTGGATCAGCTCTCCCAGGGGGTGGAAGTGAAGCCCTTCCGGGTGAAGACACAAGGTCTCACCTTCTCCCTGTCGGGACTTGAAAACCAGGTGGTGGCCTTCTACCAGAGGACAAACAGCCCGGAGGAGACGGCGGCTTTCGCCGTTTCCTCGGTGTGCGACGTGGTGCTGCGCACCACCCGGGAAGCGCAAAAGCAGTATCCCGGCCTGGAGGTGGTCTTCTCCGGCGGCGTAGCCTCCAATTTGACCCTGCGCCGGGTCTGCGGCTTCGGCGTCTTCGCCGCGCCCCAGTTTTCCACCGACAACGCCATGGGCGTGGCCGTACTGGCCGAGCGCCTGAGCCAAGGATAGGAGGCAGCATGGAGCAGAAAATCTTCGACGTCTCCGAGGTCAACGACTATATCAAGACCATCATGGACGGCGACGGCCTTCTCAGCGGCCTCACCATCCGCGGCGAGATCAGCAACTACAAGGTCTACCCCTCGGGGCACCACTACTTTTCCTTGAAGGACGCCGGCGGCGCCATCCGCTGCGTCATGTTCCGCGGAAGCGCCGCAGCCCTGCGGTTCCGGCCGGAAAACGGCATGAAGGTGCTGGCCAGCGGCCGCGTGTCGGTCTTCCCCCGGGACGGCGCCTACCAGCTCTACTGCCAGCGCCTGACGCCCGAGGGCGTGGGCGACCTCTACGTGGCCTTTGAGCAGCTCAAGAAAAAGCTCCAGGCCGAGGGGCTCTTCGACCCGGCGCACAAGAAGCCCCTGCCCCCCTTCCCACAGCGCATCGCCATCGTCACCTCCGCCGCCGGGGCGGCCATCCACGACATGCTGCGCATTCTCGGCAAGCGCTATCCCCTGGCCAAGGTGATTTTGCTGCCGGTGCGGGTACAGGGCGTGGAAGCCCCCGCCGAGATCGCCGGCGCCATCCGGTATGTAAACCGCTTTCAGCTGGCCGACCTCATCATCACCGGCCGGGGCGGCGGTTCCATGGAGGATCTCTGGGCATTCAACGACGAGCGGGTGGCCAGGATGATCTACCTCTCCCAAATTCCGGTGATCTCCGCCGTGGGACACGAGCCGGACGTGACGATCTCCGACTTTGTGGCCGACCTCCGGGCTGCCACCCCCTCCAACGCCGCCGAGCTGGCGGTGCCGGAGCAGGGAGAGCTCCGGGAGCGCATCACCGCATTGCGGCTGCGCCTTGCCCAGGCCGAGGAGCGGCGGCTCAAGCTCATCCGGCAGCAGGTGGAGAAGCTCCAGTCCGCCCGGGTGCTGCAAAATCCCAAAAACTATCTGGAAGACCGGCGGCTTTTGCTGGACTTCCAGCAGAATAAACTCACGGCAGCCATGCGGCAGCTGGTGCTCAAAAAGCAGCAGGACTTCGTGGCGCGGCGCACGGCGCTGGAGGCCATGAGCCCCCTGAAGGTACTCTCCCGGGGCTACGCCATGACCCGGGACAGCGCCGGGCGGGTGGTCACCGACGCCGCCGCCCTCAAGCCCGGCGAGATCATCACCGTGACTCTTCGCAACGGCGAGGTGGACGCGGCAGTGCGTGAAATCAGAGGAGGAAGCAATCCATGACCTTTGAAGAGAGCCTCAAGCGGCTGGAAGAGATTGTCCGCCAGATGGAGCAGGGCAACGTGCCCCTCCAGGAGTCCCTCAACCTTTTTGAAGAGGGCTCCAAGCTGGCCAGAGCCTGCGCGTCCATGCTGGACGAGGCGGAGTGCAAGGTGGTGCGCCTGATGAAGGGCGAGGACGGAAAGCCCGTGGAAATGGAGTTTACCGATGGAACAGACGTTTGATACTGTACTTTCCACATACCAGCAGGCGGTGGAGCGGCGGCTGGCCGCCTCCTTTACCGACGAGACCCAGCCCCAGCGGCAGCTCTTTGAGGCCATGCGCTATAGCCTCCTGGCCGGGGGCAAGCGGATCCGGCCGGTGCTGGTGCTGGAATTTTGCCGCCTGTGCGGCGGAACTTGGGAACATGCCCTGGACTTTGCCGCCGCCATTGAGATGGTGCACACCTACAGCCTCATCCACGACGACCTTCCCTGCATGGACAACGACGACTACCGCCGCGGCCGCCTCACCAACCACAAGGTCTATGGCGAAGCCCAGGCGGTACTGGCCGGCGACGGTCTTTTGACCGCGGCCTTCTCCACCATCGCCCGCGCCGACGCCCCGGCGGAGGTGCGCATCGAGATTGTGCGCACGCTGGCCGAGTGCGCCGGGGAGGAGGGCATGGTGGGCGGCCAGGTGCTGGACATGGCCGGAGAGGGCAAGACCCTCACCGGCGAGGAGCTCCTGGCCATCCACAGCCGCAAGACCGGCGCCCTCATCGTAGCGGCCTGCACCATGGGCGTTCTGGCCGCCCAGGGAAGCGAAGCCCAGCTGCAAGCAGCCACGGACTTTGCCAATGCCCTTGGCCTTGCCTTCCAGATCCGGGACGACATGCTCGACGTCCTGGGCGACGCGAAAAAGCTGGGCAAGGCCGTCCACGCCGACGAGAAGAAGAACACCTTCGTCTCCCTCTATGGCCTTCCTCAGTGCGAGGCATATCTCCAGGCGGAAAACGCCAAAGCCCTTGCCGCCCTGGATGCCTTTTCGGACACGGCCTTCCTGCGGGAGCTGACCCTGCGCCTGGCCAGCCGGGATTTTTAAGATGGCTTCGTATTTGGTTTTGCCAACGCCGGTGGGAGAGGCGGCGGTGCGCGCCGAGGGCGGCGCCATCACCGGTCTCTTTTTAAAGGGACAGCGCCACGCCCCGGCGCTCTCCTGGGAGGAACTTCCCCGGCAGACGGCCGATCCCCTGCTTTTGGCGGCAAACGCGTGGCTCATCCGCTACTTTGCAGGGGAAAACCCGCCGGTGGACTTGCCCCTGGAGCCGCCCGGCACGGCTTTTCAACGAGCTGTCTGGGCGCTTTTAAAGGAAATTCCCTATGGAAAAACCACAACCTATGGGGAGCTTGCTCGTAAGCTCTCCTCGTCGCCCCGGGCGGTGGGCGGCGCCGTGGGACGAAACCCCATTTCCATTCTGATCCCCTGCCACCGGGTGGTGGGTGCGGGCGGCAGCCTCACGGGCTACGCCGGCGGCCTGGCGGCAAAAAAAATCCTCCTCGCCCTGGAGGAGGAACAAGCTAGCGCATCAAAAGTAAATATCCCGCCAGCCCCAGCTGGGCAAGGAGAATGACAGGCACCCCGATGGTGAATCGGCGGTGCTTTGTCTTATGCCGGAAGGCATACATGCCCAACAGCACCCCGGCGCTGCCGCCCAGGAGCGCCACAGTAAAGAGGGTGGCCTCGGAAATCCGCCAGCGGTGCCGGCGGGCTTTTTCTTTGTCGATCCGCATAAGCAGCAGACCCAGCGCATTGATTAGAAGTAGAGCCAGAAGAGCAATCTGCATGGGAACATCCTTTCGGAGGTGGGAAGTTGAAAATCATGATGCTTTGCGCGCTGCTGGCGCTGCTGTGCGGCTGCGCCAGCCCGGTGTGGGAGACGGTGTCGGACGACGTGCCCCAGGAGGAGGCCATCGCCGTGTGGCAGGAGGAGGCCTACACCATCACCCTGGGGCTCCCCCAGGAGGCGGTGCTCCAGGAGGCGGACGCGGGACGGTCGCGCTACCGGGTGGCGGAGACAGGGCTGGAGATTATGACCGAGGTCTTTTTGTCCTCGGATCTCCACAGCGCCCTGCGCCACGTGTCCGGCCAGGATGCCGACAGCCTCACGGTGCTGGAGACGACGCGCTTTAGCCTGCCGGAGTACCAGTTCGCCTGGTACGAGGCCGAGACCGGGCAGCTCTGCCGCGCCGACCTGGTGATGGACGGCATGACCTGCTACGCGGTGGTCTGCGCCACCCCCGAGGATGCCGGGGACAGCCTCCTGGGCGAGGTGCGCGCGGTGCTGGCCACCTTCGGCCTCAGCCGGGACGAGGGCGTGTAGGATTTGACGGAGATGGCGGGATATGGTATAATATCGGGAAAATGAGCAGGGGAGGAATCTCGATGGGCAGCAATGCCATGGCGCTGTTTCGCTCGGTAAAGCGGCTGGGTATGACGGCCTACCGGCGGATGTTCTCCCGGCGGGGCATTGTGGGGCTCACCTCTTCGGAGGTCTTTAGCCTTTACATGATTGAGCTCATGGACGCGCCCACCATCAAGGACTTCGCCGCCTACATCGGCATCTCCCAGCCCAACGCCACCTACAAGATCAACGCCCTGGTGGAAAAGGGATACGTGGAAAAGCTGCCCTCGGCCACAGACCGGCGGGAATACCATATTTACACCACCAAAAAGTGCAAAAAGCTCCTCCTGGATGAGGGTGGCCGCCTGGAAGAGCTGGAGTCCATGCTCCAGCGCCGCTTCACACCCCAGCAGCTGGAGCAGGCGTGGGAGGTCTTCGAGGCCATCCTGGAGCAGCTGGGTGGAGAACCTTAAAAAGCACGCGGGGCAAGGCTGCCCCGCGTGCTTTTTATCGCCTGGCCTTGCCGGTAAGCTCCGTCACCCGGATGCGGAACACCGCCACACTCTCGGCCATGGCCTCGGTGAAGTCCGCGTCCACCCCGGCCTGGTGGCGCAGGATGGCGCCAAGCGCCCGGCATTTTTCCTCGGCGTCGGTCACTTCCTCCGCCCAGCCGCTGCCCACGAGGCTTTCATAATGGCAGCTATAAGAGCAGGGCGTCTTCCCCTCTGCCAGCGCCGCGGCGCTCACCATGGAAAAGCCCACCTGGCACCCGGCGCGGAGGATGTCCACCTTCCGCCCCTCCTTGGCCGAGTGGAGATAGAGGGTGAGCCTCTCCCCTTCCACCTGGCAGCCGAAGGACAGCGGCAGGGAATAAAGCCCCTGGCCATCCACCATGGCCAGATGCACCACCTTACAGCGGCGGAGCACTTCCATCTTCTGGGTAACGTCGCCTATTTCTCGGTCGGCTCTTCGCATGGGATTCCCTCCTCCAAGGGCGTGATGGTGATTTCATAGGAGTTGCGGCTGGACATGGACTGCTCAATCTCCACCGTATAGTCGATGTGGAGCCGGCCGCCGTTTTCGCCCAGCTCCACCTCGATCTTCTGGGCGCAGATTCCGATGAGCAGGCTGCCAAAGCCCAGATCGTAAAAGGACTCGTCCTTGATTCCCTCGGCAAAGACCATCCGGGAGCGGACGGCGCCCTCCCGGGTGAGCACCACCCGGGAGGGGTTGAGGATGAGAAAGGTGGTGGTGACGCCGGCGTTGCCGGTGAGCTCCGTCTCCTCATAGGAGATGGCGTACTTGCCGTTGCGGCCGGTCATGGTACCCTGGGTGAGGAGCTCGATGGATTCCGGTTCCTCCCGCCCGTAGGCCTGGGTGCCCTTGAGGGAGATGAAGACAGGCCGTTTCATGACCGGGACTCCATGGCCAGGGCGAGGAGCTGGTCGATGAGCTCGCCGTAGGGGATGCCGCTGGCGGCAAAGAGCTTGGGATACATGGAGATGGAGGTGAAGCCGGGGATGGTGTTGATCTCGTTGAACACCACCTGGCCGTCCCGGGTGACGAAGAAGTCCACCCGGCTCAGGCCGCAGCAGCCCATGGCCTCGTAGATCCGCACGGCGGTCTCCCGCACCTCCTCGGCCACGGCCTCGTCGATGCGGGCGGGGATGTAGAGCTGAGAGGAGTCGGAGACATACTTTGCCTCATAGTCGTAGAAGTCGGCGCCGGCGTCGATCTCGCCGCAGACCGACGCAACCGGCGTGTCGTTGCCCAGCACGGCGCACTCCACCTCCTGCCCGTCGATGAACTCCTCCACCAGCACCTTGCGGTCGTACTGGAGCGCCGTCTCCAAAGCCTGGAAGAGCTCCTCGCGGCTTCGCACCTTGCTCACGCCCACCGAGGAGCCGGTGCCCGCGGGCTTGACAAACACAGGATAGGCAAACTGCTGCTCCACCTGGTGGGCAACGGCGTCGGCATTGTGCTCATAGGCGGCGCGGGTGACCAGATGCCACTTGGCCTGGCGCACGCCGGCCTGGTCGGCCACCAGCTTGGTCATGCACTTATCCATGCAGGCGGCGCTGGCCGCGATGTGCGGCCCCACATAGGGAAGGCCGGCGATCTCCAGAAGTCCCTGGATGGCGCCGTCCTCGCCGCCGGCGCCGTGGAGCACCGGGAAGACCACGTCGATGCGCTCGCGCACCACGCAGTCGTTCTCAAAGCTCAAAAGCCCCTGGCCGTGCACCGGCGAGAGGGTGGCGCGGCGGTTCCCCTCGTAGCTCTGCCAGGTACCGGCAGGAAGCATGCTGTAGTCCCGGCCGCCGAAGAGGATCCAGTCCCCCTCCTTGGTGATGCCCACGGGGAAGATATTATACTTGTCGTGATCGATCTGATTGAGCACGGATTCGGCAGAGCGCAAAGAGACCTCGTGCTCCGGCGAGATGCCGCCAAACAGGATCAGGACACTCAGTTTTCTCAAATCGTTTCCTCTTTTCTCAAAAACATTCATTCTATATCATATGCCAAACGCTCCTGGAACACAAGTATATTTTAACAAAAATTTGAGATTTTAGCAGTGGAAAAACGCTGCCGGCAGGTATATAATAGAATGACCAAGAAATATCCCGCGATGGGAAAGGAGGCCGTGACCGTGCAGATTGAGCTGACGAAAAAGGAGTTTCGCCGATTGCTGGATCTGGTCTACATCGGCAATTGGATTTTGAACTCCACCCGCGGCAATGAGCGGTTTCAAGATTATGACCACGTGGAGAGCAAGCTCTTCGGCCTGTGCCGCGGCAACGGCATGGACATTCTGGTGGAAAAATGGGAAGGGGAGGACGTGCCCTCCCGCGCCTTTGCCGACGGCGGCATCCACGAGGCCATCATGGATTATGAGGATACTGTTTTTTTTGAAATTCTGGCCGAGGAGCTGGCGCGGCGGGACATGGACTATCAGCCCGTCTCCCGGGAAAATTACGACGAGCTGGTCTCCCGCATGGACGACTACATCGCCGAGTTCGAAGCCCACGGCACCGACAATCTGGTGCTCAGCAACGAAGACCACTAAAACGCCGAAAATGGGGCGCTGCATCGGCAGCGCCCCATTTTTTGTCCATGTTCCATGCTCAGTGGCTTCCCACCGCGGTCTGCTCCATGTCTTTAAGCTGCAATTGCAGCCGGTCGGCAATGAGGGCGATAAACTCCGAATTGGTGGGCTTTCCCTTGGAATTGGAGACCGTATAGCCGAAAAACCGCTGCAATGTCTCCAAATCGCCCCGATCCCAGGCCACCTCGATGGCATGGCGGATGGCGCGCTCCACCCGGGAGGGCGTGGTGGCAAAGGTCTTGGCCACCTGGGGGTAGAGCACCTTGGTGATGGCGTTGATGACCTCCATGTCCCCCACGGCGATTTTGATGGCTTCGCGCAGATACTGGTAGCCCTTGATATGGGCGGGCACACCGATTTCATGGATCACCGAGGTGACCATGGCCTCAAGGTTGGCGCTGCCGCGGCTTGGCAGCTTCTGGGGCTTCTCCTGCTCTGCCTGCAAAATTTCCTGCAGGCGCTCGGCCACGGCCTCAAACTGGCAGGGCTTGGCCATAAAGTACCTCACGCCCAGCCCCGCCGCCGCATTGGCGGCATACTCCGTCAAAAACCCTGTGAGCACCAGGCTCACCGGCTTCTTTTCCAGCGTGGCAGCACTGCGCAGCACCGCAATGCCGTCCAGCCGCGGCAGCAGCAAGTCCAGAACCAGCACATCCGGCTTACTCTGCTGCAATCGCTCCACCGCCTGGAGTCCATCGGTGGCCAGGTCTGTCACTTCCCAGCCCGGCACGCGCTCCAGGGATTCTTTGAGCCTCTGGCAGAACTCTTCACTGCCGTCGGCAATCAAGATTCTCCTCCGATTTTCCATTGTGATGTAGTCCTCTCCTATTCAGATTGTAGCATGTGAGACAATGTCTTTTCCTATCGCCGCGATAGCACAAGTTTAACACATTTATCCAATCTTTTCAACAGGTTTTATTCGATTTCATTCGACTAATTCGTACTAAAACCGGAGTTTATCGGCAATATTCGTCTCGCTTCGGCAAAATTCGACAATTCTCAGCCCTCTATGACCAACCGGGCGGTGCTCTCGCCGCTTGGAAGGCGCGTCACGCGGATTTGCCTCTCCACCGTCTCCTTGAGGAGCTCCACGTGGGAGATGATTCCCACCAGCCGGTCGTCCTGGGACAGAGACTGCAAGGCCGCGATGGCCAGCCGCAGCGTCTCCTCGTCCAGAGAGCCGAAGCCCTCATCCACGAAGAGCGTGTCCAGCCGCACCGCCCCGGCCGGGAGCAGCGTGTCGGACATGCCCAGCGCCAGACACAGCGACGCCTGGAAGGATTCGCCGCCCGAGAGGCTCATGACGCTCCGGCGCACGCCGGTATAGCGGTCGTCCACATCCAGCTCCAGCCCCGTCTGGCTCCGCTGCCCCCTGGCCTCCCGGCGGCAGAGGGTATACCGCCCGCCGGTCATCTCCCGAAGGCGCAGGTTGGCGCGCTCCAAAATCCGGTCGAAGCAGGTCATCTGCACATACGTCTCCAGGGTGACCTTCTCCCGTCCCGTGAGGGCGCCGTTGACTGTGTCGGACAGTGCCTTCACCCACTCCCACCGCTGCTCCGTCTCCTGGAGCTTCGGCTCCAGCGCCGTGAGAGCTTGGACGATCCGCTGGTTGTTGGCGCGGCGCACCGCCGCCTTCTCCCGCTGCTCCCCCAGCGCCTGGCGCCGGGCGAGGGTCTCGTTTCGGGCTTCCTCCAGCTGAGATAGCGGCGCGGTCTCCCGGCCGTCCAGCTGGCGCTCCAGGGCTTCGGCCTGCGCCGCGGCGGCGGCCTGCGCCTCCCGGATTTGCCGCGCTGCCGCCTCGGCCTCGGTACGCCGGCGGGTGTGGGCATCCCAGACGGCCTTCACCGCCTGGAGCCGCGACTGCGCCGCGGCCTGGGTGCCGTAGGGCAGCGCCCGGCGCTGGGCATCCAGATCCGCCTGCGCCGCCGCCAGCTCGATCTGCCGCTGGGAAAGGGCTTTCGCCTGCTCCAGTGCCTGCTGCTGCGCCGCTTGCAGCGCATGCTCCAGGGCGGGAATCTGCGCCTCCAGCCCTGATGCCGCATCGAAAGCCTCTTTGGCCTGCGCCATGGCAGCCGTCAGCTTCCGCTGGGCTTCTTCGGCCTCTGCCTCGGCGCCCTCCAGGGCGGCGGGAATCTCCGTCTCCGTACCCAAAAGCGCCTGCGCCCGGGCTTGGAGCGCCCGGGCGGCGCCTTCCGCCGCGCCGGTGCGGCTGCCCGCCTCGGCGCTGGCCGCCTCCTGGTTTTTCCGCGCCTTCTCGAAGGCCGCCCGCGCCCGCTCCACCGCCTGCTGGGTGGGAGCGCCCGCTGCAAGGGGCGCGGGATTGGGGTGGGTGACGCTGCCGCACACGGGGCACGGCGTCCCGGGCGCCAGGGTCAACGCCAGGATGCCCGCCTGCTGATCCAAAAAGGCCTGCTCGGCCTGCTGCGCCGCCCCTTCCGCTTCCTTGGCCGCAGCCTTGGCCTCCAAATAGCGCGCCTGGGCACGGCGCTGGGCTTCCAGAGCGCCGTCGTAGTCCCGGCACATCTGCCCAAGGGCTTGGAGGTCGGCGCGGCGCTGCGATAGGGCGCGCGCTTCCCCCGCCAGCGCCTCCAGGGGCTTGGCCTGCTCCAGGCATTCCGCCCGGCGGGTCTCCAGCGCCTGGCGCTGTGCCTCCAGCCGTGAGGCCGTCTCTTCCGCTGCGGCCTTGGCCTGCTCGGCCTGCTCCAACGTCTGGCGGAGGCTGCTGCATGCCGCCTCCTGCCTAGTCAGCGCCGCATACTTCGTTAGCTCCCGCTCCAGCGCCTCGGCCTCCCGCCGGCATGCCTCCGCCTCGGGCGCACCTGCCTCCGCCTGGAGCAGTTCCTGGGCGGCGGCCTCGCTGCGCTCTGCCAGCGCCTCCTGCTGCGCCCGGATTTCTGTAAGCTCTTTTTGCGCCCGGGCGCGGAGCTGCGCCTGTCCCAGCTCCCGCTCCTGGGCAGCCAGGACGTCCTCAAGCTCTGTCCTCTGGGTTTCCAATGCCTCTATCTGCCGGCCGTCCTCCTCCACCAGAGCCTTGAGCGCCTCCAAGTCCTCCGGCGGCATCTCGCCGCCGGAGGCGCTCTTCAAAAGCGTCTCATACTGCTGGGTCATCTTCCCATAGGAATCGGCCAGGGCGCGGCTTTCCTCCTTCACCCGCTCTTGAAACTGCCGGAAGCGGCCGGTCTGAAAGATCTCCCGGAAGATCTTGATGCGATCCTCGGTCTTGGCCTGCAAAAGCCGCAGGAAGTCCCCCTGGGCGATCATGGCAATCTGGGAAAACTGGCTGCGGTCGAGCCCCAAAAGCTCCGTCACCGCCGCCGTCACCTCCTTCCAGCGGGTGAGGGGCTGGCGGTCGTCGGGAAAGCGCAAAAGCGCCTCGGCCTTCTGCACCGTAAAGCCCGTGCCCCGCTCCTTGGGGCGCTCGTACTCCGGGGCGCGGCGCACCGTATATTCCCTGCCCCGGCACAAAAAGGTGAGCTCCACAAAGGTGGGCTGGCCGGGCTTGGCATAGTTGCTGCGGAGCATGTCCGGCTGGCGGGCGCTGCCGCTGGCCTCGCCATAGAGGGCGAAGCAGATGGCGTCAAAAATGGTGGTCTTGCCCGCGCCGGTGTCCCCGGTGATGAGATAGAGCCCCCGCTCCCCCAGCTCGGAGAGGGGCAGCGTCACCGCACCGCCGTAGGGGCCAAAGGCGCTCATGGTTAACTTCAGCGGTCTCACGGCGTATCCTCCCAGATTTCCTCCAGCAGCTTCCCGGCCAGGGCGCGCTGGGCGTCTGTCATAGCCGCGTCGTTGCGGCTTTTGTAAAATGCCTCCACCAGCTCCAAAGGCGAGAGGAGCGCCTCCCCTTCCCCGGGCAGCGACGGCAGCGACGCGGCCACCTCGGCATATTCGAGCTTTAAAAGATTGGGATAGCGGCTCTTGAGCCGCGCCCAGGTGTGGGGCAGTGTGCCGCCCTGGGTGAGGGTGATGCGCAGGTAGTCCTCCGAGGTGCCATTGAGCAGCTCCTCCAGCGTACCGCGAAGGGAGCGCACCGGGCGAAGGGGCGTTAAGGGCACCGTGCGCACGGTGACATTCCCCTTTTCCAAAAGCTCCACCACCGTCACCGACTTCTCCTGCTCCCCCTCGGAAAAGCTGTAGGCCAGCGGGGAACCGGCGTAGCGCACCGTCTCCCGCCCCACAGATTGCGGGCGATGGAGGTGTCCCAAGGCCACATAGTCAAAGCCGTCAAACACCGCGCCGTCCACGTTGTCGAGCCCTCCGATGGAGATGTACTCCGACTCGCTGCGCGTTCCGCCGGTGACCAGCTGATGGCACAAGAGCACATGCCGCGCCGCCGGATCCGGCGCCCAGCGGCGAAGCACCGCCGCCACAGCCTGGGTGTAGTCCTCCAGGATATCCTCGGGGTAGACCCTGCGGACGTGGGCGGGCTTTACAAAGGGCAGGAGGAACACCTGCACCGCGCCATATGCGTCAGAAAACGTCACCGGCGGCGCGGCGCCGTCGAAGGCGGGCGCCACATAAACCCGGCGCTTGTCCATGAGCCTGCCGCCGAAGGCAAGGCGCTCGGAGGAATCGTGGTTGCCGCTCACCAGCAGGACGGCAGCGCCCAGCTGGGACAGAGCGGTTAAAAACTCATCCAGCAGCGCCACCGCTTCCACCGGCGGCACGGGCTTATCATAGACGTCCCCCGCCAGGAGCACTGCGTCCACGGCCTCCCGGCGGGCGATCTCCAAAATCTCCCCCAGAATGTGGCGCTGATCCTCCAGAAGCGGCGCGTCGCACAGCCGCCGCCCCAGGTGGAGATCCGCCAGATGCAAAAATTTCACATGGATCCCTCCTTTTCCTCCATTGTGCCCGGGTTTTTTTAAAATGTCAAGGAGGCACATCCCGGCGCC
>DVGD01000201.1 GCA_018712905.1 Candidatus Avoscillospira stercoripullorum
CACATTTTTACGAGAGGTGAGGATGCGCCGGGCAGCAGAATTGCTGCAGAGCAGCGAATTACGAGTGGCGGAGATCGCAGCACAGGTAGGCTACGAAAATCAGAGCAAATTTGCCGCAGTTTTTGTCCGGCACTTCGGTTGCCCGCCGCTGGAGTATCGCCGCAGGGCACACCTTTCGATTGCTGATGACAATTAGAGTCCATGTACAAGGCGTGGCTCTTTTTGCAAAGGACGCTACCACTGCTGGCTCTCTGTGAAAACAGACGGGCAGGTTCATCTGACGAATCCGCTGATGGACTTTCTTCGCGTTTCTCGGGACTACGGCTCTTATCCATCCGCAGCAGCGACATTGCCTTCACCATGGGCGCCAGAGGGCCGCTTCTGGAAAAGGCGGATCGCTATAATGGCGTGATTCCGGAATTCTGAATTATGACAAAAAGCGGCCATTGACAAGGATATTCTGTCAGCGGCCGCTTCTCTGTCTGCAGCCATGAACATTCTGGCAAGGGAATCAACTGGGCAGCAATTTGCAGTCCGTTTGATTTCTTTATTGGGATAGGAAGAGAAGGAATCGTTGTCAGTGCCGGGGAAGCATCTCCGCTTAATTGGACAGTCTTTGCTCAGCTGCCCACATAGCGGCATATTTTCCGCCTCTGGCCAGCAGCTCCTCATGGGTGCCGGACTCCGCAATGTTCCCGTCTGCTACCACCAGGATCTGATCCGCATTTCGGACGATAGACAGGGTATGTGCAATCATGATTACTGTCTTCCGCTCTGACAAAAGCCCCAGGATCGCCCGCTTGACCGCCAGCTCGTTTTCAATGTCCAGAGAGGCAGTGGCTTCATCCAACAGCAGGATGGGGCTGTTTTTCAAAATAGCCCGGGCGATGGACAGACGCTGACGCTCCCCGCCGGAGAGAAAGTTTCCGTTTTCCCCAATAGGGGTGTCATAGCCATGCTCCAGCTTCTGTATGAAGCCGTCACATCCAGCCGCACGGCAGGCGGCCTCCACCTCATGGTCTGTGGCCGAGGGGCGGGCATGGCGGATATTCTCCCGAACTGTATCATCAAAGAGGAACACCTGCTGATCCACCATGGAGATCTGCTCCAGCACCCGTTCTGCCGCCACGGTCTCAATGGACTGCCCTCCAATGGAGATGTCGCCGCTCTGCGGTTCGTAGTATTTGGCGATCAGATTGAGAATGGTGGATTTTCCGGAACCGGAGTCTCCTACAATGGCGGTGAGCTTTCCTGCCGGCGCCGTAAAGGACAGTTCCTTCAGCACCGGCTCTCCCGGCACATAGGAGAAGGAGACCGAGCGGAAGGTGATGTTCTGCTCAGCAGGATGGAAGGGCGCCATGGAACCTCTCTCCTCCGGTTCCGCCATCACCTGGAGGATATTGTTCTTGGAGACCATCAGGTGCTTCCATTCAAAGAGATCGATGGAAATGGCAGTGGTAAGCTTGGTCAGCAGAATGGGCAGCATGGAGACCATGAGATAATCCACATTGCTCAGCGTACCGGCTGCCCAGGAGCCGGCTGCCAGCGCCATGATGGCCGGCACACTGCACCAGCTGAGAATGTTATACCCGAAGCCAATAGGGATGCCCTTTGCCTCGTACAGATAACACACCCGGCTGAACCTCCGCATCGCCTCAGTAGTAGCCTGATTCTGGACGCCACCCATATGATAGGCACGGAAGGTCTGGATACCGTCGATGTACCCCACGATGCTGCTGACCGTCTCGGCACTGACCTCATGCTTGGCCACGCCGTATTTGGCAACAACGCGGAAGGAAAGCCACAGATTTGGGATCAGCCCCGCTACCACCAAGAAAAGAATCAGCCCCGCCGGCAGATACACCTTGCATACAAAGCCTACCAGCATGGCGGCCAGCACCGCGTTTTTGGTGATGTTGCCGCTGGAGTGGGTCAGGATCTTCTCGTAGCTGCCCACATCGCTGGTCATGGTATTCACATACTCTCCCACCTGTCCCTGGGTGAAGCGGGAAAGAGGGATTTGTTTGAGTTTGTCACCCAGCCGAAGCCGCAGTCCTTTGGAAACAGCAGCTCCGCCCAGCTGAACCTGCGTGTAACCGGCGGCGTAAATGACCAGTCGAATCAGGAAGATGCCCACAAGAAACGCAGTCAGCAGCCCGAGCCGCTGTGCGCTCAGGCTGCCCTCAGACAGCCCGGACAGAACCATATAAATGGACAAGTAGCTGCACCCGGACAGCAGCCCTTCCACTACCGTGAGGATCACACCGGAATAGAAGGTCCGATTTTTACGGAACACATTTGCCTCACGCATGCTGCACACCCCCTTCCACGGAATAGGCAATGGCACGGGCAGCCCGGTAATCCGCCCAAGCCCTGCGGTAGTATTCATTTTTCTCCAGCACCTCTTCATGGGTACCACAGCAGGTAATGGTGTTGTTCTCCACTACTGCCACCTTGTCGCACAGCTTGATGGCGCCCAGCCGGTGGGCCACGATCACAACTGTCTTGCCCCGGCACAGGTTTTCAATGGCCCGGTCGATCTCCACCTGGTTTTCCGGATCAGCCGCTGAGGTGGCTTCATCCAGGATCAGAATGGGGGCGTTTTTCAAAATGGCCCGGGCGATGGCAATCCGCTGCCGCTCCCCACCGGAGAAACGGGAGCCGAAAGTACCCACCTTGGTTTCATAGCCCTGGGGCAGCGATTGGATGAAATCATCGATCTGCGCCAGTCTGGCAGCCTCGCGCACCTGCTCCAGTGTTGCTCCCGAGTTCATGCGAATGTTTTCCAGCACGCTTCCCCGGGTCAGAAAGGTCTTCTGGAACACCAGAGAGATATGGTCCAACAGGTCCTCGTAGTCCAGCTCCCGCACATCTCTGCCGCCGATGCGGACCGTTCCCTGGGTCACATCGTAAGAGCGGGCCATCAGCTGGATCACGGTGCTTTTGCCTGCACCGGACACCCCCACCAGCGCCACCTTTTCCCCCGGCGCCACAGTGAGGGAGCAATCCCTGAGCACACCGGTCTTTCCATCGTAGGAAAAGGAGACATGATCCAGGGTAATGCCGCAGGTCTCCGGAAAGGCCGCGCCACTGGAAAAGGTGGGCAGATCCAGGATCTCCTCCACCTTTTTCACGCCGGAAAGCGCCTGAGCAAAGGTGGTGGCCAGTTTTTGCAGGGGCAGGATCTCGGTGAGATACATCCCGCCCACATAGGCAAAGAGCAGAAATACGCTGCCGGTAACGCTTCCCCGGAGGAAAAGCAGGCCGCCTACTGGAACCATCAGCACCATTCCGCACTCCACCAGCAGCAGAAAGGCGGCATAGGGCGGAGCCGTCTTGTGTGTGACCAGGTTCCAGATCCGGTTCTCCTCCTCAATGGCATGGGAAAATTTCTGGAAGGAGCGGCTGCCCATGTTATACGCTTTGATCAGCCGCATACCGGAGATGTACTCAATCATCACGGAATTAAAGCCTACCAGGGAGCGGTTGACATCGGACAAGACCCCCTTCATTCTTCGGAAGATGACCGCCATCACAATGCCGGCCAGGGGCAGCGGGATCAGGGAGACCAGGGCCAGAGGGGCATTGACGGAGAGCAGATACAGGAAAATCACAACCGGTCCTGTGAGATAGGCCACAAATTCCGGCAGGTTGTGGGCCAGAAACAGTTCCAACTTCTCGATGTCCTCATTGAGAACGGTCTTGACCGCGCCTGTGCTCCGCTCGTCCAAGGCTCCAAGAGACACTTTGGCAAGATGCTCCGTTACCATGCACCGCACTCGAAACAGCGCCCCATAGGCTCCCTTGTGAGACAGCACACCCGAAGTACCCAGCAGCACCAGTCTCCCCACGGTGCCCGCCGTGACCAGCAAAGCGCAGTCGGCGATAACTGCTTTGGTACAGGCGCCGGAGAGCACCGCATCCATCAGCCGGTAAATGCCGATATACGATGTGATGACCAGAATACCGCTGCCAAAGGCACACAAAACGGACAGGATCAGCCATTTCCGTTCCGGCCCGGCCCACTGCAGCAGCCGCATCACCGGTGATGGCCGTTTTTCTTTCATCGTCTGTTCCTCCTTCCCCCGGCTTGACGAGAGCGCCGGGAAGTGATATTTTAGTTAGCAGATACTAACCAACATCCATCCTACCGGCAAAACAGCGGTATCGCAAGGCTTTGGGCGCGGTTCCGGCTGATTGGGGTGGAGATGTGGCTGATCGAGGTGGTGACAGATTATGGCGGCAAATAAAGACTTGGAGCAGCAATATGGCCGGGCGATGGAGGAACACGGGTTTCTTCCAGATCCGGAGAACCGGCGTTACGGCTCCATGGGGCTGTGCTGGCGGCACACCTCCCAGCAGGGCGGCGGTTTTTTCTGGACCTACGGGCAGCAGGATCTCTATACCATCAAGATCCATGATTTCTTTTTCCATGAGGATCAGCTGCTGGAGTTCCATTGGCCGGAGAGTCTCAGTGTCACCTGGTATGAATCCATTTCCGGTGAGGAGTTCTCCCCCTGCCGCCGTCTTGTTCCAGGCTGTGTCAAAAGTTTTATCGGAGGTCGGGAACCATACCGGGCGCTCATCCACAGGCAGATCCCCATCGTTTCCATTGGCGTGGAGATCACCCCGGCTTACTACCGGGATTATCTGCGCCGCCAGTTTCCCCAGGAGTATCAAAGCCTGCTGGAGTCTTTTCAAACGCTGGATCAGACAGAACACTTCCCGGAAATGGTGCAGCTCTTGAAACAGGTGCGCGACTACCGGGGGGAGGGGCTTCCCGCCCGTTTGTTTTATGATGGGAAGGTGGCGGAGGCGGTGGCGCTGGTGGCAGAGCGGCACCTGAAGCGCAAGAACCGCCGTTCTGTCAGTGCGGAGGATATGGTACGGCTGGCCGATGTGGCAGCCTTCATCACGGCCCACTGTGCGGATGAACTGCCGCTGGAACGTCTCAGCCGTATTGGCTGCATGAGTATTTCCAAGCTGAAGGATGCCTTCCATGTCCGGTATGGCTGCACGATTACCCAGTACATTCAGGGGCAGCGCACGGAGCAGGCTGGGCGGCTGCTGCGGGAAACCGACCTGCCGGTGAGCCAGGTGGCGGCCATTGTTGGGTATCAGAATCCCAGCCGTTTCGCGGAGATCTTCCGGCGAAACACCGGACGCTCCCCTGCGGAATACCGCAGAGCATACTGCAACTACTTCACGGAAAAAACCGACATGGAAAGGAAAGATCCTTAATAGAAACCAAGAGGCCGCATGGGGAACATTCCGCCATGCGGCTTTTGCAATCGTCAGCAATCGGCAGCACAGAATCGGCTTTTCCTGTGTTCTGTCCGTCCCGGCCTGCTTTCTGAAATGGAGAACAATTCTCTCAATGTAGGGAGAGCGTCCATGGTAACAGGCACATCGTCGGGCATTTCTCCTTCATCAAAGTGGAGGATGCGGGAACAGGTACGACTGACAAATTCAAAATCATGTGTGACAATAAAGATGACTTTTCCCATATCAGACAGCCGCCGGATCAGACCCGCAACCTGTGTCATGCTATCAAAATCCAGCCCGCTGGTCGGCTCGTCAAACACCAGCAGGTCTTTCCCACAAATCATGCTGACCGCTACCGCCACCCGCTGCTTTTGACCTCCGGACAGGGTATTGGGGTGGCGGTCTCTGAATGGGGCCAGGGCCAACTCTTCCAGTGTTGCGTCAACGAGCGTCTGTTTCGGATTGCGGATACCGAATGTACATTCTGACTCCACACTATCCGCAAAAAGCTCGTAGTTCACATCCTGCATGACCATATAGGAATGCCGTAGGCGATCTTTGTGATCCATGGACAGACCGTTCCAAAAGAATTGACCATCACAGGCCTTGTGAAGCCCGCACAAAGCACGGGAAAAGGTCGTTTTTCCGGCCCCATTGTGGCCAACGACGCCAATTACCTCTCCCTTTGCTGCTGTAAGGTTGATGTCGTGCAAAATGGTCCTCTTCTTATAGTGAAGGGCTACATTGTTAAGTTCCAAGATAGGATCTGAAACAGGCGCAAGGGAATGATTCCGTGGTGGGAGAACACGATGCAAATCAATCGCTCGAAGGCCCATTTGTTCCCGGGTATCCTCCGACAGCTGTCGAAATGCTTCCGGCGTAAAGACCTGCATGATTTTCCCGTGTTCCAAATACACAATCCGGTCCACCAGATCCATCAAATAGTATAACCTATGTTCTGCAATCAATATGGTTTTTCCCTGTGATTTGATCAGCCTGAGATGTTCTCCCAATTCTTGAATGGAACGCATATCCAAATTAGAGGACGGTTCATCCAAAAGATATATTTGAGGATTCATTGCATAGACTGAGGCAAACGCTATCTTTTGCTTTTCTCCACCGGATAACTCGAAAATGTTGCGATTACGGAGATTTTCAATGTGAAGTTCTGCCGATGTCCGATCCACGCGTTCTCTCAGCTGGCAAACTGGAAGTGCTTGATTTTCAATACCAAAAGCGATCTCGCTGTCTGTATCCACATTAAAAAACTGTGTCCTTGGGTTTTGAAACACCGATCCAACCTTTGCGGCAATCTGGTGCATAGGAAAATCACGGACTTCCTGACCATCCACCAGTACGCTGCCCGCCAGCTCTCCTGCGTAAAATTGTGGGATCAAGCCGTTTACAAGCCTCGTGATGGTGGTCTTTCCGCAGCCGCTCCGGCCACAGAACAGAACACATTCTCCGTCCTCTATGGTCAGGTTGATGTCATGCAGCCCGTCTCCTGTTTGTCCTTGATAAGTAAATGATACATGCTTTAACTCGATCATCCCAGCATCCCCTTTCCATAAAGCCCGACAGCCAGTGCGCCTGCAAAGCAAAAGACTGCCGCAATATCCATCAACCCGATATGGATCTGCACCAGACAAGTTCGAGGCTTTGGGTTTTCAATGCCGCGGGTGATAGAAGCGATGGACAGTTCATCCGCCGCTTTGGATGCCGCCATCATCAACGGAACATAGATACACTCCACCGTTATTCCGGGATGCGTCAGGAACTCCTTAAGCGAAGGCGAGACGTCCCGCATCCGCATTGCGTCCTTGATAAACCGCCAATCCTCCTGAATGGTAGGGATATAACGCAGCATGACGGCCAAGGGGATTACCAGCTTTTGGGGTGCATGGATGCGATTCATCGCCGAGAGGAATTCGCTGACCTTTGTAGTGGAAATGACAATGCCAGACAGCATCCCGCAGGGATAGACCTTATGGAATAACCCTAAAAAAGCGATAAACATGGTGCGCCAAGTTCCGGTCATGGTATCCATGATCCAGATGGTGAGCAGAACGATCAGCGCATAGAACAGTACTCCCTTCCAGGCATACTTCCACTTTCCGAAGCAAACGCCGAGTAGCCCGATCAGCACCACAAGGCCCAGTTCGTAGAGTAAGGATGGAGCCATCATGGCAGAAAAGATACACAACAGAAGCAGTAATATCTTCGTTCTGGGGTCCAGCCACAGTCCGCGCGTGGATAACGCTCCGCCAATCATGCGGTGATCCCAGCCTTTTCAAACTGCTTTTTCATCAGCTTTCCACCAATCCAACCACTGAACGCAGCAATCGCCAGCGTTCCGATAATGATGACAGCCAACAGCCAGGAGGGCGCAGACGCGCTCATTGTGTCAATATAGGACTGTTCCGTGCCGTTTTCCAGCATCGTGCTGGCCCAGCCTTGCGGATCAATAAAAAACACCACATAGGTGTAAACGCCGCCCAGCGACATCAGCATATAGGACAGCAGATTGACCGCCTTATTGCGGTAATCTCCCGCGCCAGCTACCAGATCGGCGATAATTCCCATTCCGATATAGCCTAAAGAAAAAGCCCAGTGCATTCCGGTAACGAACCAGATGATCCCCATAATGATACCAAGAATGGTGACGCTCCACCGCTTCTGCACCTTGGCGATCATCAGAAGATATACAGGGCCGCACAGCAATGCTGCACCCATCGGCATATAGAATGTCAAAACCGGGTTTGGTGCAAAGAAAATACCACCGATCATGGTAAACACCAAGAAAATTGCGCTGAAAATGCCGGTTGTCACAAGATCCTTGATAGTGAGACTCTTTTTTGCGGGATTGATTTGATTGCTCATGTTGATCCTCCTATTTTGCAATGCGTTGACTTTATGAGATAGGTATGCTATCCTTTGGTTAGATGTGGCTAACCATTATATATAATTACACCATGTTTAATCTGCTTTCAATCATTTGGAGTAAGGTTCGTCTTATCATTTCAAAAATTCGTCTAATCATTGCAAAACAAGGGAGGCGTATCTATTGTAATGACCGGTATCATCGAGCAATACTATGCGCCATTACTGAAAAAGCACGGTTTTGTACCGGAACCAGATAATGATCAGTATGGTCCTCTGGGGCTTTGCTGGAAGCTATCTCCGGAAGTTGGCGAAGGTTCCTATTGGACCTACGGGCAAAGGGATCTGTTCGACATCAAGATACATAACTTCTCTTTCAATAAGGATTTTATGCTGGAATTTGATCTCCCGGAATGTCTCAGTATTACCCGTTACGATTCCATCTCCGGTGAAGAGTTGTCTCCGTATCGCCGGTTGTCAGCCGGATGTATCAAGACCTATGTGGGCGGATACAAGCCATATCAAGTAATCGTCCACAAAAATATACCGGTTCGATCCATAGGCATCGAGATCACCCCTGCATATTATGAGGATTATTTGAAAAAACAGTATCCGGAAGAATATCGGAATCCCATCGAGGCTTTTCGGGAAATCGACCAAACAACAGATTTCCCGGAAATGTACCGGCTTCTATCAGAACTACAGAGCTACCGTGGAACCGGAATTGCAGCTAAACTCTATTATGAGAGCAAGGTAGCCGAGGCGCTCTCTCTGGTGGTTGAATATCAAAAAAAGCGTTCAGTTTCAGATCACAAACTGGTTTCTCAGGATTTGGAACGGATACAAACCGTAGCGGCCTATTTGAGTGATCATTACGCTGGTGAAGTACCCATAGAACGTCTGGCACAAATCGCCTGCATGGGTACGACAAAACTCAAAAGCAGCTTCAAGAAGGTCTATGGCTGCACGATCACAGAGTATATACAGCAGCGCCGCATGAGTCAGGCAGAATATCTGCTGGCTCATACCGATCTGCAAATTGGTCAGATTGCTCAAACGATAGGATATTCTACATCCAGCCGGTTTGCGGAACTGTTTCGAAGAAGCACCGGCCTGCTCCCGCTGGAGTACAGGAAAATGGCAAAGCGAAAGTGATACAAAGCCAAAATCCAAAGAATCATTCCAAAACAGTACGAGGGGAGGCAGATATACCTCCCCTCGTACTTATTTTATATCCGCCAGCCCTCAGCCCGCTGTCGGATCTCGATAAAGTTCCGGTAAGTTCCCTCCTGGCTCATCAGCTCCTGATGGGTACCATGCTGAGCAATGCGCCCATCCTCCACCACTAAAATCCGGTCAGCATTCTGGATCGTAGCCAGACGGTGGGCGATGGTGATGATAGTCTTTCCCCGCACCAGAGCAGAGAGCGCCTCCTGGATCTCATGCTCATTCTCCGGGTCCACGCTGGCGGTGGCCTCATCGAGAATGATGATGGGGGCATCCTTCAGCAGGCACCGGGCAATGGAAATCCGCTGCTTTTCTCCGCCGGAAAGGTTGGAACCGCCCTCTCCCACTATGGTGTCATACCCTTGGGGCAGCGCCATGATAAAGTCATGGCAGCGGGCCGCTTTAGCTGCAGCGATCACATCCTCCTCGACAGCATCCGGACGGCCAAAACGGATGTTATTGCGGATGGTGTCGTGGAACAGATACACATTCTGAAATACCA
>DVGD01000028.1 GCA_018712905.1 Candidatus Avoscillospira stercoripullorum
CACCTGCATAGATATGGTTGATGTCCACCCAGCACACCTGGCTCACAAATCCCGGAACGCCGAGGATGATGTGGGGAAAGCGCCGCTCGGTGAGCAGCGCTGCCAAATCGTGGGATGTCACCGACACATGCACCATGATGGCGTCGGCACCTCGGCGGGAGATGATCTCCCGGGCGGCCTCACCGGCGTCGGTTTTGTCGGTGCCCCGCAATTCCAGCGCATATCCCCGCTGCCGCAGGGTTTCTTCCACCCCGGCGATGATCTCAAACATGTGGGGATTTTCAAAAGCGATGTCCCGGTGGAGATCCGTCAGCAGCACCACCCGGCGGGTAGCGCCTCGAGCGAAGCTCTGGGCGCTGGCATTGGGATAGTAGCCCAGGGCACGCATGGTGGCGCGGACGTGTGCGGCGGTTGCCTCGGAAATGCTGTAGTGGCCGTTGAGCACCTTTGACACTGTGGAAACCGAGACGCCTGCCTCCCGCGCCACATCCTTGATGGTAACTGCCATGGCTACACCCCCCTTTTTGAAACAATTATACCATCCCGGAAGGCGGGATGGTATATTTTTTATTCCTGGAACAGGGAAAAACCCCAGCCATCGAGACAATTGCCGCGAAGCCCCTCCGCCCACAGGAGCGCGCCTGCGATTTCCGGCAGCGCGGCCGGGTGGTCTCCGGCGTTGAGTGCCACCGTTACCTTGCTGTCATCCAATTGCCGCTGATAGACCATTAGGCGGCCTTCGGCGCAAAGCACCCGGAAATTTCCACGCCGCAGGGCAGGGAAGCGCGTCCGCAGCGCCGCCAGGCGGCGGAAGAATTCGGCCAGCTCCCGGTCACCGCCATCCCAGACCATGGGGGCGCGGAAGTTCAGCTCTTCCAGGCCGGTCATCCCGAGCTCGTCGCCGTAAAAGACTGTGGGCATGCCCACGAAGGTCATCTGAAAGAGCACTGCCAGCCGGTAGCGCTTTTGGTCACCGCCGCAGAGGGTGAGAAACCGCGGCACATCATGGCTGTCCAGCAGGTTCATCTGTACCCCGGTGAGCTGCTGCCGGTAGCGCATGACCATGCCGCCGCAGCGGGCGGCAAAGCCTGCTGCATCCAGGCTTCCCTGGGCAAAGAAGCGTAAGCAGTGGCGGCGGAAGTCATAATTCATGGTGGAATCGAACATATCCCCGGCCAGCCAGTGGCGCGCCGTCTCCCAGACCTCGCCAATGAGCAGTGCGTTGGGATTGGCGGCCTTGACCGCCTGGCGGAAGGCACGCCAGAAGCCGTCGTCCACCTCACTGGCCACGTCCAGCCGCCAGCCGTCGATCTTGAATTCCTGCACCCAGTGAACTCCCACCCGGAGAAGATAGTCCCGCACGTCCGGGTTAGCTGTGTCGAGCTTTGGCATCATGCGTTCGTAGGCATAGGTGGTGTAGGTGGGGTAGGCGTCTGGATCCTCCGGCCGCTCCACGGGAAATTGGAGGCCATAAAACCACGAGCAGTAGGGGGATTGCTCCTGCTTTTCCACCACGTCCTCAAAGGCCCAGAAGTGCCAGCCGCAGTGGTTGAACACGCCGTCGATGATGACCCGGATTCCCTGGCCATGGAGGGTGTCCACCATCCGGCGGAAGGCTTCATCGCCGCCGAAGCAGGGATCCACATGGAAATAGTCCAGCGTGTCGTACTTGTGGTATTCCCCGGCGGCAAAGATGGGATTGAGGTAGACGCAGTTAAAGCCTAAATCCTTGAGATAGGAGGCGTTGGCTGCCACACCGTCCAGGGTGCCGCCCAAGCGGGAGGAGACAGGCTGCCCCTGGTAGGTGGTGGTTAACCCCTTCCCGGTGATCTCTCCCTGCCCCGAGGCAAAGCTGTCGGGGAAGATGTTGTAGACCAGAGCGTCCCGTGCCCAGTCCGGCACTTGGGCGATGTCAGCGCGGTGGTTGAAGGGGAGCTTGAAGTATTCCGAGCGCTCGTCCACCAGTACCTGGGTGAATTCGTCCCCGTAGTAGTATATCCAGCTTCCATCGGTGCCAAAGAGGGTAAAGTAGTAGTAAACGCGGTTGTAGGGGCTGTCAACCACCACTTCCCAGTAGTCGTGGGTCTCATCCCAGGCCACCAGCTCCATCTCCACGGCAGTAAACACGATGGGCGTCACCCGGCAGGCGGTGTCGCCGTAGGAGAGGGTGACCCGGCGGACATCACCGCGGGCGCAGCGCAGGCGGTAGACGATGTGCGTCTCATCCAGGCCAAAGCAGTATTCGCTCATGGGCTGGTGGAAAACGGCGGCTAGATTCATCCCTTTACACCTCCCGCCGTGAGCCCGGAGGTCATATGCCTCTGGCAGAGGAAGAAGATCACCAGCACCGGCACCGAGACCACAATGCTGGCCGCGGCGAACACTGGCCAGCTGCCCCGCATTTCTGTGGCCTGGAGGGCATAGAGCCCGGCCGCCAGGGTGTAGTTTGCCTCGCCGGTCATAAAGGTGGTGGCGTAGATGTACTCGTTCCACACGTAGATGAGTACCATCAGCGCCGTGACCACCACACTGGGCTTGGCCAGGGGCATGACGATCCGCGTGACCACTTGGAGATCAGTGGCGCCGTCCATGCGGGCAGCTTCTTCAATTTCCAGGGGGATGGTATCGAAGTAGCCCTTCATATTCCAAAGGGAGAACACAGCCATGGTGCCGGTGTAGACCAGGATCAGCCCCAGCCGGTGGTTGACCAGCCCCAGGGGGCGCAGGAGCCGGTAAATGGCAAACATACTCAAAATCGCGGGGAAGGAGTTGAGCAGCACCAGCCACTTAAGTACCAGCCGCCGTCCGGGAAACCGCCGGCGGGAGAAGCAGTAGGCTGCCGGAACGCTCACGGCCAGGGAGATGGCCACCGTGGCTGCCGCCAAGAAAATGCTGTTTCCAAACCAGGTGAGAATGTCCTCCCCGGTGAAGACGGCCAGATAGTTAGAAAGGGTGAATTCCTCGGGCAGCAGGGAAAGACCGCTGGAGAGCAGGGAATTGCTGCCCGAGAGGGACACCCGCAGGGCATAGAGGATGGGAATGAGGGTGAGGAAGCACAGCACGATGAAAAAGAGATTGAGCGCCGTAAGTCCCAGGGTCTCCCGCATGCGTTTTTTCAAGCGTCTCCCTCCTCTCGCAGCTGAAACCGCGCGGAAAAGGCCAGCATCAGAAGGAAAATGAGGATGGAAATGGCGGAGCTGTAGCCGTAGTTGTTGGTGACGAAGGCATTTTCGTAGGCATAAGTGAGGATGGTGTGAAATCCCGAGCCGGTGCGCGCGCCCATCTGCTGGGTCAGCAGGTACACCACGTCAAACTGCTTGAAGGTGGTGAAAATGGTGATGATGACCGCCGGGGCGATGATGGGGCGGATGGCGGGGAGGGTGATGTACCGCGTCCGCTCCAGCCAGGTGGCGCCGTCGAGGATGGCGCTTTCATAGTAGCTCCGGTCGATGCTCTGCAAAGCGCCGTCCATAATCATAATCATAAACGGCAGCGCCAGCCAGAGATTGACCACCGTGCAGCAGAGGAAGGCCGAGAGATCCGTGGAGAGCCAGCGGACGGTTTCTCTGCCCAAGGCTTCCATCAGCTGGTTGAGAAGGCCAAACTCCGAATTGAAGATACCAGTCTTCCAGAGGAGGATGGACACATACCCCGGCATGGCCCAGGGAAACATCAAAAGGGTCTTATAGACCTTCCGGGGGCGGAGCTTGGGGACGTTGAGGGCGCTGGCCAGGAGAAAGGCAAGCACCAGCTGGAGGAGCATGCTCACCGCCGTCCACAATACCGTTGCCAGCAGCGCCGAGAGGAAGCCGGAATCAAAGACGAAGAGGGCACGATAGTAGTTTTGAAGGCCGATGATGGTAAAGTCAAACCAGTGGTAGACGCTCATGTTGGTCAGGGAGATGAAGAAAGTGTAGAGAATGGGGAAGACCACCATCAGCGCGATGAGGGTGAGCGACGGCGCGGAGACAAGATAGCTCACGAGCACGGATTTTTTCTTCTTGTCCATAGGCTTACTGCATGTTGGCGATGAGGTTTTCCGCCTCCGCCAGGGCTTCGTCAAAGCTCTCGTCCACGTCCTTACCCGAGAGGTTTACATCGGTGAGAAGGTTACTCAGCACCGTCCACATGACGTCCATCTCCGGGAGATTGGGCATGGGCACGGCGATCTCCGCCGTGGTGCGCATGGCCTGCACCATGGGATCATTGGCCACAGCGGAGTCCTCGTAGCAGTCGCTGCGCGCCGGGGCGCAGCCGCTGGCCAGCGCCAGCTCCACGCCCACCGTCGGATCCAGCAGTGCCTCCAGCAATGCTTTTACGGCCTCAGGCTTGTCCTTGGCTGCATGGGTGAGCACGTGGACGCCCTGGACGCCGGAATAGGGCGCCAAGGGAAGACCCGTTTCGTCCACCGTGGGCATGGGCGCGATGCCCAGTTCAATGCCCGCATCCCGGGCGCTGGGCACCATCCAGGGACCGCCGATGGTGGAGTCGGCCTTGCCCTCCAGGAAGAGGGTATTCACCGTGGCGTACTCGGTTTCCCCCGGCATCAGCGCCACGAATTTCTGGTGGTACCGCAGCGCGTCCTTCACAGCCTGGGGATCGGGGAAGGGGGTGCCGTCGGCGCTGAGGATCTCGCCGCCGAAGCCGTGGATCCAGGCCGCGGCGTAGTAGGCCGTGGAATGCTGCTCCACAAAGCCGAAGCGATCCCGGCCGGTGTTGGCCTCCATGTAGGCATAGAGGTCTTCGGTGGTCTCCGGCGCCATCTCCGGCGTCATATATTTGCTATTATAGAGGAAGAGGAGCGTTTCAAAGTAGAGCGGCAGCTGATAGACTGTGCCCTTGTAGGTGGCGGCTTCCACGGTCATGGGAAGGTAGGCGTCCAAAGCGCCGGCGGGGAGGAGATCCTCCACAGGCGCGAGAATTCCCATTTCTGCAAACAGGCCCACCTTGTCATGGGCGAAGAGGAAGAGATCCGGCGCGCTGGAGGGGTCGTTGCCCACCAGCTTGAGGGAATCGGTGAGGCTGGTCTTCTTCTCCAGGGTGATGGTGTAGTCGGGCAGAGCGGTCTTGAGATAGTCCTCCAGCACCTTGGCCACGGCATCCTCCTTGTCGTGCCAGATGACGAAGCTATTCTGGTCGGTCTCTTTCCCGCCGCAGGCGGCCAGGGTCAGAAGCAGTACCAACGCCAGCAGAATTGCGCATAGTTTTTTCATGGGTTCCTCCTGATACTCCGCGGGGCGGGCACGGATTTCACGTGCCCGCCCTCAGCGTGTCGAAAAAGTCTTTTCGCCACGCTGTGCGGATTTTGAAACTTTCATAAAAGTTTCAAAATCCTGTTTGATTGAACGCGCGGTGGGCTTTTTGCCCCCCGCACACACCCCCCGCTGCTCTGTCTCATCAGTCTTCTGCGGGGTTTTTCTACAGCCTGTTTAACGATCGATATGTTGCGAGGTATTGACAAGCATGATTACAGTGAGCAATCTCTCCGTGCAGTTTGGCGGCTCGGTGCTCTTCAAGCAGGTGGATCTTCAGTTCACCGCCGGCAACTGCTATGGCATCATCGGCGCCAACGGCGCGGGAAAGTCCACCTTTCTCAAGGTGCTCTCTGGAGAGCTGGACAGCACCACCGGCTCTGTTTCCATCCAGCCCGGCGTGCGCATGTCCATTTTACAGCAGGATCAGTTCCAGTACGACGCCCACACCATTATGGACACGGTGATCATGGGCAACCAGCATCTCTACGACGTGATGAAGGAGAAGAATGCCCTCTATGAAAAGCCCGACTTTTCTGAGGAGGACGGCATCCGCGCCGCCGAGCTGGAGGCGGAGTTCGCCGAGATGGACGGCTGGGAGGCCGAATCCGACGCCAGCCGCATTTTGCAGGGTCTGGGCATCCCGGTGGAAAATCACTACGACCTCATGGGCGACACCGACCCGAGAATGAAGGTGAAGGTCTTGCTGGCGCGGGCGCTCTTCGGCAAGCCCGACATCGTCATGCTCGACGAGCCCACCAACAATCTGGACATCGAGGCCATCAACTGGCTGGAGGACTTCCTCCTGGACTACGAGGGCACCGTGATCGTGGTGAGCCACGACCGCCACTTCCTCAACACCGTCTGCACCCACATTGTGGACATTGACTACGGCAAGATCAAGATGTACGTGGGCAACTACGACTTCTGGTACGAGTCCTCCCAGCTCATCCAGAGCCTCATCAAGAACAAGAACAAGCGCAACGCCGAAAAGATCGAGGAACTTCAGACCTTCATCGCCCGCTTCGCCGCCAACAAGGCCAAGAGCAAGCAGGCCACGTCCCGCCGCAAGCTCCTCGACAAGCTGACCATCGAGGAGATGCCCGCCTCGTCCCGCCGCTATCCCTTCGTGGGCTTCACCCCCGACCGGGAGGTGGGCAAGGACATCCTCTTCGTCACCGACGTCTCTAAGACCATCGATGGCGTCAAGCTCCTGGACAAGGTGACCTTCAACCTCAAAAAGGGCGACAAGATTGCCTTTGTGGGCGAGAACGAACTGGCGCAGACGGTGATGTTCAAGATCCTCATGGGCGAGATGGAACCCGACGAGGGCACGGTCAAGTGGGGACAGACCACGTCCCAGAGCTACCTGCCCAAGGACAACAGCGAATACTTTGAAGGCCACGAGGAATCCCTGGTGGACTGGATCCGGGAGTTCTCCGTGAAGAAGGACGACGTCTATCTCCGGGGCTTCCTGGGCAGGATGCTCTTTTCCGGCGAGGACGTGTTCAAGCCCGTCAATGTCCTCTCCGGCGGCGAGAAGGTGCGGTGCATGCTCTCGAAGATGATGCTCTCCGGCGCCAACGTCGTTTTGATGGATCAGCCCACCAACCATTTGGACATGGAGTCCATCCAGGCCGTGAACAAGGGGCTCATCGCCTTCCCGGGGAACATTCTCCTGGCCAGCCACGACCACGAGATGCTCCAGTCCGTGGCCAATCGTATCATTGAATTCCAGCCGGACGGCACCATCCTCGATCGCATGGGTACGTACGATGAGTATTTAGAGTGGAAGCTCGCCCGGTGAGAATAGAATTCCATTATTTTTGGAGGTAATTATCATGGCAAAGGTGATTCATACCAACAGTGCGCCCGCTGCGGTGGGTCCTTATTCCCAGGCCATCGACTGCGGCGACCTGGTGTTCTGCTCCGGCCAGATTCCCCTGGTGCCCGAGACCGGCGCTGTGGTGGAGGGCGGCATCGAAGCCCAGACCCGGCAGATCTTCGCCAACATCCAGGCCGTGCTCTCTGAGGCCGGTCTTGGCCTCAAGAACATCGTGAAGACCACGGTGTTTATGACCGATCTTGGCCAGTTCGGCGCCTTTAACGACGTCTATGGCTGGTACTTCCCCGAGAATCCCCCGGCGCGCTCCTGCGTGGAAGTCTCCAAGCTCCCCAAGGGCGTGGCTGTGGAAATCGAAGTCATCGCCAAGCGGTAAACGCAATCTTATCAATCAAGACACTGACGCGAAAGGGGTCACAGCCTGACGGGGAAGGGTCGCCAACGAGACTGCCAAGGGCGCACCCGAAAGGTGCGCCCTTTTTCGATCCCAAGGAGGAACTATGGAAGAAAATCGCGTGGCCTTGCTTGGCGTGATTGTGGAAGACCCGGAATCCGCCGAAGCCCTCAATGCCCTGCTCCACCAGTATAAGGACTATATCATCGGCCGGATGGGGCTTCCCTACCGCCAAAGGCACATTAACATCATCAGCCTTGTCCTGGACGCCCCCAGCGACGTCATCAGCAGCCTTTCGGGGAAGGTGGGCATGCTGCCGGGGGTTTCCTGCAAGGCGCTCTACTCCAAGGTGTCCCATGGATGAGCTGGTTGCCCAACTGATTGCCCACCGCTGCCTCTCCCAGGCAGAGTGGGAGGCGCTTCTTGCCCGCCGCCATCAGCTCGACCGGGAGGCGCTCTTCGCCCTGGCGCGCGCAGAGCGGGAGAAGTGGTTTGGAAACCGCATTTACATCCGCGGCCTCATCGAGTGCACCAACTATTGCCGCTCCAACTGCTATTACTGCGGCATCCGCCGGGATAACCGCGCCCTCACCCGCTACCGCCTCTCCAAAGAGACCATCCTCGATCGCTGCGAGAAGGGCTATAGCTGGGGCTTTCGCACCTTTGTCCTCCAGGGCGGGGAGGACGGCGCTTTTACCCCGGACTTTGTAGCCGATGTGGTGTCGGAGATCACCCGGCGCTACCCCGATTGCGCCGTGACCCTCTCGCTGGGCGAGTGGGAGGAGGCGGTGTACCGGCTCTGGTACGAGGCCGGGGCACGGCGGTATCTCCTGCGCCACGAGACCGCCGATGAAGCCCATTTCCGCCTGCTCCACCCGCCGTCCCAGACTCTTGCCCACCGCCTGGCGTGTCTTCACGCGCTCAAATCCATCGGCTACCAGGTGGGCGCGGGGTTCATGGTGGGCTCACCGGGACAGAGCGAAAAAACCCTGGCCAAGGACTTCTGCCTGTTCCAGGCGTTCAAGCCCGAGATGGTGGGCATCGGCCCCTTCCTCCCCCAGAAGGACACGCCCCTGGGCGGCGAAGCCCCCGGCTCTCTGGAGGATACGCTCTTGCATCTCGCCCTCATCCGCCTGACATTGCCCGCCGTGCTCCTGCCGGCCACCACCGCCCTGGCCACCCTCCATCCCCAGGGACGGAAGCTGGGCTTTTTGGCCGGCGCCAACGTGGTCATGCCCAATCTCTCGCCCCCGGCGGTGCGGGG
>DVGD01000202.1 GCA_018712905.1 Candidatus Avoscillospira stercoripullorum
GGCATCACCGCACAATTGTGTCTGCGGCCTTCGCCCAATCTTTCGCCCCATCCGTGCAGGGATAAAAGGGGGAAATACATACAGTATTCCCGCCCTTTTATCCCTTTCGTATGAGGCAAAATCTTTGGCCGAATGCTCTTGCCAAATTGTGCGGTGCTGCCCTAAAAATAGCTGATTGAAACAGGCCGCCGCCGGGCGGCGACAGGAGGAATATTCATGGTACACGTTGCAATTCTTGGCTTTGGCACGGTGGGCGGCGGCGTCGCCGAGGTTCTCACCAACAATGCCGCCGTCCTTTCCAAAAAGGTCGGCGAGGAAATCAACCTCAAGTACATCCTGGACACCCGGGATTTTCCGGGCAGTCCCTTTGAGAGCAAGCTCACCCACAACTTCGAGGACATTCTCAATGACCCCGAGGTCAAGGTCGTGGCCGAGTGCATCGGCGGCGCCACCATCGCGCTGGAGTTTGTGAAAAAGCTCCTGGCAGCGGGCAAGCACGTGGCCACCTCCAACAAGGAGATGGTCGCCACCCACGGCCACGAGCTGCTAGCCATTGCCAAGGCGCACAACGTGAACTTCTTCTTCGAGGCCTCGGTGGGCGGCGGCATCCCGCTGCTGCGTCCCCTGGCCTGTGATCTGGCCGGCAACGAGACCACCGAAGTGACCGGCATTCTCAACGGTACCACCAACTATATTTTAACCGAGATGCTCGAGAAGGACGCCGCCTTTGAAACCGCCCTCAAGGAAGCCCAGGCCATGGGCTACGCCGAGCGCAATCCCGCTGCCGACGTGGAGGGCTTGGACGCCTGCCGGAAGGTCTGCATCCTCTCGGCGCTGGCCTTCGGCTTCCACGTCTACCCCGACCAGGTGGCCACCGAGGGCATCACCTCCATCACCGCCGAGGATGTGGAGGCCGCCACCGCCGCGCACATGAAGGTGAAGCTCCTGGGGCGCACCATGCGCACCGATGACGGGAAGGTCTGCGCCTTTGTGTCGCCCCACTTCGTGCCCAGCGCCTCCCAGCTCTACCACGTGGACGGCGTGTTCAACGGCATCGTCATCCGCGGCAACGCCATCGGCGAGGCCATGCTCTACGGCCCCGGCGCCGGAAAGCTCCCCACGGCCAGCGCCGTGGTAGGCGACATGGTGGATGCCG
Source organism: Candidatus Avoscillospira stercoripullorum (assembly GCA_018712905.1). Classification (GTDB taxonomy): domain Bacteria; phylum Bacillota; class Clostridia; order Oscillospirales; family Oscillospiraceae; genus Avoscillospira; species Avoscillospira stercoripullorum. Next base: position 1,157 of record DVGD01000202.1, read on the forward strand.
TGTGGCACCTCTCCCAGCGCCGGATGCTGGACTGGGACGACGCCGATCCCGCCAAGATGGTGGACTTCGCCGACCTGCCCCTGCCCTACGCCCTGCGCACCACCGCCTCTAAGGCCGAGGTGGAGGCCAAGCTGGGTCAGGCCACGGCGCTTCCCGCCGGATACTACCTCCTGAGCGCCCCCATCACCCGGCGCGCCATCGAGGCAAGCGGCCTTCCGCTGCTGGCACTGAGACCTGTGTTCCAATGATCCAAGGAGGAATTGAGATATGGCATTGATCGTTCAAAAATTCGGAGGCAGCTCTGTGGCCGACGCGGCCAAGATCCAGAACGTCTCCAACATCATCACCCGCACCTATGACGCCGGCAACGACGTGGTCGTGGTACTCTCCGCCCAGGGCGACACCACCGACGACCTCATCGAAAAGGCCATGGAGATCAACCCCGACGCTTCCAAGCGCGAGATGGACGTGCTCCTCTCCACCGGTGAGCAGATCTCCATTGCCCTGGCCGCCATGTGCATCGAGAAGATGGGCTACCCCGTCATCAGCCTGACCGGCTGGCAGGTGGGCATGGAGACCAGCTCGGACTACTCCCGCGCCCGCATCCGCAAGGTGGAGGGCAGCCGCATCCGCAAGGAGCTCGACAAGCACCGCATCGTGCTGGTGGCCGGCTTCCAGGGCATCAACCGCTACGGCGACATCACCACCCTGGGCCGCGGCGGCTCCGACACCACCGCTGTTGCCCTGGCCGTGGCACTCAAGGCCGATCTGTGCCAGATTTACACCGACGTGGACGGCGTGTACACCGCCGATCCCCGGATTGTTCCCAACGCCAAGAAGCTCGACGCCATCACCTATGACGAAATGCTGGAGCTGGCGTCCCTGGGCGCCCAGGTGCTCCACAACCGCTCCGTGGAGCTGGCCAAGCGGTATCAAATCGAGCTGGAAGTTCTCTCAAGTTTCACCGGAAACCCCGGTACTATCGTCAAGGAGGTCGTAAAAATGGAAAAAACCTTCATCAGCGGCGTGGCGCAGGACAAGAAGATCGCCCGCGTTGCCCTCGTCGGGCTGGAGGATGTGCCGGGCATGGCATATAAGGTATTCAGTCTTCTGGCCAAGGCCAAGATCAATGTGGATGTGATTTTGCAGTCCATCGGCCGCAACAACACCAAGGACATCACCTTCACCATCCCCGAGGGCAGCAAGGATCTGTGCCAGAAGATTCTCGAGGAAAATCAGGAGAATCTCCGCTTCTCCTCCATGAACATCTCCACCGACGTGGCCAAGGTTTCCATCGTCGGCGCCGGCATGGCCGAGAACACCGGCATTGCCGCTTCCATGTTCGAGGCGCTCTACAACAGCCAGATCAACATTCACATGATCTCCACCAGCGAAATCAAGGTTTCGGTGCTCATCGACAAGGCCGACTCCGAAAAGGCCATGCGCGCCATCCACGACAAGTTCTTTGATTGATTTCTACACGGGTCGATCGGAGATCGACCCCTACAGGCGCGGTGCATCACCGATCCTGGATGTAGGGGCGCATTGTATATGCGCCCGGGGACAGGTATGTCGTCGGTGGTGCCACGGGCGGATATATAATCCGCCCCTACAAGGTGCAGCAAAAATTTCGGGTGCACCCGTAGGGGCGCG
>DVGD01000203.1 GCA_018712905.1 Candidatus Avoscillospira stercoripullorum
CTGATCCATCACAGCCTTGCCGGTGTAGGCCTCGATGCGGCGGACGCCGGAGGCAACGGAGGCCTCGGAGAGGATGCGGAAGGGGCCGACCTTGGCGGTGTTGTTGAGATGGGTGCCGCCGCAGAATTCCAAGGAGCGGTCGCCCATCTTCACCACGCGCACCATGTCGCCGTACTTCTCGCCGAACAGGGCGGTGGCGCCCAGCTTCTTGGCCTCGTCGATGGGGAGCACCATGGTCTCCACATCCATGCCGTCGAGAATCATGTCGCTCACGTCCCGGGCGATGGTGTGAAGCTCCTCGGGGGTCACGGCGGAGAAGTGGGTGAAGTCAAAGCGCAGATGGTCGGGCTCCACGAGAGAACCGGCCTGGTGGCAGTGCTCGCCCAGGGTCTTCTCCAGCGCGGACTGGAGAAGGTGGGTGGCGGAGTGGGCGCGGGCGATGGCGGCGCGGCGGACGGTGTCGATGGTGGCGGTGACGGTGTCGCCCACCTTGAGCTCGCCGGCGGTCATCACGCCATAGTGCATGAACTTGCCGCCCTTGTTCTTCTGCACGTCCCGGACTTCAAACACGCCGTTTTCACTTTTGATGGTGCCGTGGTCGGCCACCTGGCCGCCCATCTCGGCATAGAAGGGCGTCTGGTCGAGCACCACAATGGCCTCCACGCCGGAGACGATGGCCTGGCGCTGCTCCTCCTCGGCCACCATGGCCAGCACCTTGGCCTGGGCAGTGGACTCGGTGTAGCCCAGGAACTTGGTCTCGGGGATCTCATGGCCGAAGTCCACGCCTGCCCAGCCCAGGTCGCCCAGGGCTTCCCGGGCTTTCCGGGCACGCTGGCGCTGCTCCTGCATCTTGGCCTGGAAGGCGTCGGTGTCCACGCGCATGCCCTCCTCTTCCACCATCTCGGCGGTGAGGTCGATGGGGAAGCCGTAGGTATCGTAGAGCTTGAAGGCGTCCTCACCGGAGAACACCGTCTCACCCTTCTTTTTGTGCTCTTCCAGAAGATCGTGGAAGATGTGCATGCCGCCGTCGATGGTCTTGGCGAAATTTTCCTCCTCCACGCGGATGACCTTGGTGATATAGGCCTGCTTCTCCCGGAGGTCGTGGTACTGGCACTCGTTCTCGCGGATGACGGTGTCTACGATCTCGTAGAGGAAAGGCTCATTGACGCCCAGAAGCTTGCCGTGGCGGGCGGCGCGGCGGAGCAGCCGCCGCAGCACGTAGCCGCGGCCTTCGTTGGAGGGGAGCACACCGTCGCAGATCATGAAGGTGGCAGAACGGATGTGGTCGGTGATGACGCGGAGGGACACATCCATCTTGTGGCTCTTGCCATAGTAGGCGCCGGTGAGCTCGCTGACGCGGTGGGTGATGTTCATTACGGTGTCCACGTCAAAGAGGGAGTCCACGTCCTGGCACACCACGGCCAGGCGCTCCAAGCCCATGCCAGTGTCGATGTTCTTCTGCACCAGGTCGGTGTAGTGGCCGTTTCCGTCGTTGTCGAACTGGGAGAAGACGATGTTCCACACCTCGATATACCGGTCGCAGTCGCAGCCCACGGTGCAGGTGGGCTTGCCGCAGCCATACTTCTCGCCGCGGTCATAGTAGATCTCGGAGCAGGGACCGCAGGGGCCGGAGCCATGCTCCCAGAAGTTGTCCTCCTTGCCGAACTTGAAGATCCGGTCGGCGGGGATGCCCACCTCCTCGTTCCAGATGCGGAAGGCCTCTTCGTCGGCGGGGGTGGTCTCGTTGCCGGCAAAGACGGAGGGGTACAGGCGGTTGGGATCAAGCCCCACCCACTCCGGGCTGGTCAGGAATTCCCAAGCCCAGTGGATGGCGTCGCGCTTGAAGTAGTCGCCGAAGGAGAAGTTGCCCAGCATCTCGAAGTAGGTGCCGTGGCGGGAGGTCTTGCCGATGTTTTCAATGTCGCCGGTGCGGATGCACTTCTGGCAGGTGCAGACCCGGTGGCGGGGCGGCTCCTGCTCGCCCTTGAAGTAGGGCTTCATGGGCGCCATGCCGGAGTTGATGAGCAGCAGCGAGGCGTCGTTCTGGGGGATCAGGGAAAAGCTGGGCAGGCGCAGGTGCCCCTTGCTTTCAAAGAAGCGCAGGAACATCTCCCGCAGCTCGTTGAGTCCGTATTTCTTCTGTTCCATGGGGAATTTGTCTCCTTTTTCCGAAAAAAATAAAGCCCCGCCCGAAATAGGGGCGAAGCAGCGTTCACGGTACCACCCTAATTGCCGCATAAGCGGCGTCTTAGTCATCTTCATAACGGGGATGAACCGTCCCGCTCGTCGCGGGCATGCTCGGAAGCGGCTGCCGGAACCGGTGTGCGGAGGGCTTGCACCGTCCCCTCCTCGCTATGGCGCCTTGGCTGCGGCTGACTTCGTCATGGCAAATGGCGATATACATCACAATATCGCTATTTTACCACGTTTTTGCCCATTGTCAACGGTTTTTTTGCGCATTGACACGGTGCTGGAAGGCCGCTATACTCATGAGCAAAGGGAGGAATCGCCATGGAGCTTTCAGAATTTTTCCCCATGTGGGATCAGCTGCCTGCCGCGCAGCGCCAGGCGCTTTCGGCGGCGGCGCAGCGGCGGCATGTCAAGGCAGGTGCGGTGCTCCACCGGGGCGCGGAGGACTGCCTGGGGCTATTGCTCATTGAGGCGGGGCAGCTGCGCGCCTATCTCCTCTCCGGCGAGGGGCGGGAGGTGACAGTCTACCGGCTTTTGCCCCGGGATATCTGCCTGTTTTCAGCCTCGTGTATGCTCCGAAGCATCCAGTTTGACCTCACTATTGAGGCTGAGAAGGACACGGACTTCTGGATGCTGCCGCCGGACGTCTACCAGGCGGCCATGGCGCAGTCGGCGGCGCTGTCGGGCTATACCAATGAGATCATGGCCGCAAGATTCTCCGAAGTCATGTGGCTCATGGAGCAAATCCTCTGGCAGCGGTTTGACAAGCGCCTGGCAGCCTTTTTGCTGGAGGAGAGCAGCCTGGAGGGCAGCGAAGTCCTCCGCCTGACCCACGAGAAGATCGCCAACCACCTGGGCACCGCCCGGGAGGTGGTGACAAGAATGCTCCGGTATTTCCAGGACGAGGGCATGGTAAAGCTCACCCGCGGCACGGTGACCATCACCAACCGCGAAAAGCTCGAA
>DVGD01000029.1 GCA_018712905.1 Candidatus Avoscillospira stercoripullorum
GGGGATAAACCCCGCCCCTACGACAAATCCGAAAGCGTGCGGTAGGGGCGGGCTTTATGCCCGCCCGTAGGGCAGCAGCGATTCCCGCAAGATTTCCGCAAAACGCGCTGCGGCACGGGCGGGGATAAACCCCGCCCCTACGACAAATCCGAAAGCGTGCGGTAGGGGCGGGCTTTATGCCCGCCCGTAGGGCAGCAGCGATTCCCATAAGGGCTCCGCCGAGCGCACCGCACCCTTACTTCGTCCCGGAGGTGGAGCGGAGGGTGACGTCGTGGTAGCCGCCCTCGACGATGCTGGTGGCCGAGACCAGGGTGATCTTGGCGTCCCGCTGGAGGTCGGGGATATTGGTCACGCCGCAGTTGCACATGGTGCTCTTGACCTTATAAAGGCTCTTTTCCACGTTGTCGTGGAGGGGGCCTGCGTAGGTGACGTAGCTGTCCACGCCCTCTTCAAAGCTGAGGCCGGTCTTGCCGCCCAGGTCGTAGCGCTGCCAGTTCCTGGCGCGGTTGGAGCCCTCGCCCCAGTATTCCTTCACGTAGCTGCCGTTGACCATGAGCTTTTGGGTGGGGCTCTCGTCGAAGCGGGCGAAGTACCGCCCCAGCATCATGAAGTCCGCGCCCATGGCAAGAGCCAATGTCATATGGTAGTCGTGGACGATGCCGCCGTCAGAGCACAGGGGAATATAGATGCCGGTCTCGGCAAAGTACGCATCCCGCGCCTGGGCGACTTCGATCACCGCCGTGGCCTGGCCGCGGCCGATGCCCTTTTGCTCCCGGGTGATGCAGATGGAGCCGCCGCCGATGCCGATTTTCACGAAGTCGGCGCCTGCCTTGGCAAGGCAGAAGAAGCCGTCCCGATCCACCACGTTGCCAGCGCCCACCTTGACCGAATCGCCGTAGGTCTTGCGGATCCAGGCAAGGGTATTTTCCTGCCAGCAGGAGTAGCCCTCGGAGGAGTCGATGCACAAAACGTCCGCACCGGCTTCCACCAGGGCGGGCACGCGGGTCTCGTAGTCCCGGGTGTTGATGCCCGCGCCCACCATGTAGCGCTTGTGGGAATCGAGGAGCTCCAGGGGATTTTCCTTGTGGCTGTCGTAGTCCTTGCGGAAGACGAAGTAACAGAGGTGATCGTCCTTGTCCACGATGGGCAGGGCGTTTAATTTATGTTCCCAGATGACGTCGTTGGCCTGCTTCAAGGTGATGCCCTCGGGGGCGGTGATGAGCTTTGCCCGGGGGGTCATGAAGGATGCCACCTGCTCCTCGCCGGTCATGCGGCTCACGCGGTAGTCCCGGCTGGTGACGATGCCCAGGAGCTTGCCGGTGGCGCTTCCGTCGTCGGTGATGGCCATGGTGGAGAAGCCGTTCTTGGCCTTGAGCGCCAGGACGTCGGAGAGGGTGGCCCCGGGGGTGAGGTTGGAGGCGCTCACCACGAAGCCGGCCTTGTGGTTTTTCACCCGGGCGACCATGGCGGCCTCGGACCCGATGGACTGCGAGCCGTAGATAAAGCTCATGCCGCCCTCCTTGGCCAGCGCCACGGCCATCTTGTCGTCGGAGACGGACTGCATGATGGCCGATACCAGGGGAATGTTCAGGGAGATGTCGCTCTCCTCGCCCCGGCGGAACTTCACCAGAGGCGTCTTCAAAGAGACATTGGCGGGGATGCAGTCAGGCCCCGTGTAGCCCGGCACCAGGAGATATTCGCTGAAGGTGTGGGAAGGTTCGGAATAAAAGTGCGCCAAAGGGATTCCTCCTTGTCAAAATGTGAGATGATGCACGGCTTAAATGCCTCCCCTTGAGGGGAGGTGGCATGGCGTAGCCATGACGGAGAGGTGTTAGGGCAGTCGCCATTTTCGTAAGTCTTTCGGAAAACGCAACTGCGGTTACACCTCTCAGGCGCTGCGCGCCAGCTCCCCTCAAGGGGAGCCTTTTATTTTACTTGAAATATTCCACTGCGCCTTGGAACATGCCCATTTCGAACACGCCGGGGACGTTTTGGTAGAGCCCCGCGCCGATGCGCTCCGAGTGTCCCATCTTGCCGAAGACACGGCCGTCCGGGGAGGTGATGCCCTCAATGGCGGCAACGGAATGGTTGGGGTTGAAGGCGATGTCGTAGGTGGGCTTTCCGTCCAAATCCACGTACTGCGTGGCGATCTGGCCGTTTTTCGCAAGCTCCGCCACCACCTCGTCCGAGGCCAGGAAGCGGCCTTCGCCGTGGGAGATGGGCACGGTGTAGATCTCGCCCACCTTCGTCTTAGAAAGCCACGGCGAGCGGTTGGAGGCAATTCTTGTCCGCACCAGCCGGGACTGGTGACGGCCGATGGCGTTGAAGGTCAGGGTGGGGGCTTTTTCATCGGGCTCGGTGATCCTGCCGCAGGGCACCAGACCCAGCTTGATGAGCGCCTGGAAGCCGTTGCAGATGCCGGCCATGAGGCCGTCGCGCTCCTCCAGGAGCGCTTTCACCGCTTCCTTCACCGCCTCGCCCCGGAAGAAGGCCGTGATAAACTTGCCCGAGCCGTC
>DVGD01000204.1 GCA_018712905.1 Candidatus Avoscillospira stercoripullorum
GATTTTGAAACTTTCAAAAAAGTTTCAAAATCCTGTTTGATTGAACGCGCGGTGGGCTTTTTGCCCCCCGCACACACCCCCCGCTGCTCTGTCTCATCAGTCTTCTGCGGGGTTTTTCAACAGTCTGCGGGTCGATCGGAGATCGACCCCTACAGCGCTTTGATCCACTGGGTGAACTGCTCCAGGGTCAAAGGATAGCCGGTCAAACCGGGGCGCATGGCCTCGGCAGCCTGGTAGAAGGTGGGCTTTCGCAGTCCCGCCTCTTTTAATAAGTCGTCCCGTCCAAAAAGATCGGCCAGGTCGCCGTCGGCGGCCACGCGGCGCTTGGTGAATACCACGCCCCGCCGGGCAAACCGGGCGGCAAAGTCCACGTCGTGGGTGCTCACCATCAGGGCAATGCCCGCGTCGGTGAGCGCTTGCAGCGTCTCCTCCAGCCGCACCACGTTCTCGGGATCCAAGGACGCGGTGGGCTCGTCCAGCAGGATGAGATCCGGCTCCATGGCCAGGATGTCGGCAATGGTCACCCGCTTTTTCTCGCCGCCGGAGAGAAATTGTGGCTGGCGCTGGCGGTAATCGGACAGATCCATGGCCGAAAGGGCGGCGGCGGTGCGCCGCTCCACCTCAGGAAGGGGCAGATTTAAATTCATGGGGCCGAAGGATACCTCTCCCTCCACGGTGACGGCCAGGATCTGATCCTCCGCCTCCTGGAACACCACGCCCACTCGGCGGTGGAGCTCCAGCCGGTCGGCCTTCTTCCCGGTGAGCTTGCGGCCATGGAGGTAGATCTCCCCCGCCTCCGGCTGCAAGATGCCGCAGCAGAGGAGGAAGAAGGTGGATTTGCCCGCGCCGTTTCGACCCAGCACGGCCACCCGCTCCCCCTTGGCGATGGAAAAGGAGAGATCCTCCACCGCCGGCGGCGAATCGGGGTAGGCATAGGAGACGCCCGAAAGGCGCAATATGGGCTCGCTCATCCGGGAAGCACCTCCTTGGAAAGGAAAATCACGGCCAGCAGCACAATCAAGTAGCCGGCAGCCGCCAGGACGTGGCGCCGCTTGAGCGGCGGCACCGTGGCCAAAAAGGCCAGGCGGCCATCGTAGCATCTGGCCTCCATGGCGTCAAAGTAGGCGCGGCTCCGCCGGAAGGACGCGGCCAGAAGATTGCCGCTGACCTTCCCGGCGGTGGCCACCGAGCGGCGAAGCCCCCGGTAGCCCAGCCGCGCCGTGGCGGAAATGGTCATCTGCCGCTGCACCGTCAAAAGCACGAAGAGGTAGCGGTAGATGAGGTACATAAGCTCAATGACCACATCGGGAAGATGCCAGCGGCGGAGCACCTCAATAAGCTGTGGCATGGGGGTGGTGGTACTGAAGAAGAACAGGCAGCTCACCGCCCCCAGTGCCTGGAGAAACAGTGTCCCGGCGGCCAGGGCGCTTGCCTTTGTGACCGCGAAGCCGCCGTTTCGCCACTCCACCAGCACCACGGCGCACCCCACCACCAGAAAGAGCAGCGGGATGCGCAGCAGCGCGGCGATTTTCCGCAGGGACAGGCCGCCCAGCACCGCCATGGCCAGCACCATGGTAAGGCAAACGAACAGCCCCGCCGCCCAGTGCCCGGCGGCGATGGCGGCGAAGAGCACCGCCACGGTGAAGACAACCTTGAGCCCGGGGCTCACCTCCCGGAGGGGAGAGTGCGCCGCCAGGGTGTCAAGCATGGCGAGGCCGCCGGAGTGGGAGTGCGCCATCAGGCTGCTTCCTCCCGGCGGTAGCGATAGCGGGCGGTGAAGAAGCCGAAGCCGTAGCCGATGACCAAGGCGCCCAGGGCGGCCTGGAGGCAGAAGAGCAAAGACTCCGTCTCGCCGCCGGGAGGCTCGATGATACTCTCCGCCCAGGGCTCGTAGTCGGGATCCAGCTGGGTCACCAGTTCCTCGGCCGCACCGTCGGCGCCGCCGAACTCGCTGTCGTGGATGGTCAAAAGGGGGATGAGGACAATCAAGGCGCACAGCGCCAAGAGGAGGAAAATGACAACCACTTGTTTCTTCGTCATGCCGCTTTCGCCTCCTTGTCTATAAATCCGATTTCCCGCAGTTCGGGCTTGGCATAGGCCGTGAGGAGCATTACCACAATGGCCGAGAGGATGCCCTCCACGATGGCCAGGGGGATCTGGGTCACGGCAAAGACGCCCAGGAACTCCACCAACGACGCGGCAAAGCCCGCCTCGCCGGGGTGCCCCCAGGCCAGCTGCACCGAGGTGACCACATAGGTGAAGAGGTCGCCCAATGCGCAGGCCACACCCACGGCCACCAGGCGGTTGACCTTCCACTTCCGAAGGAGCGCATAGACCCCCGCGCTCACGAAGGGGCCGGCGATGGCCATGGAGAAGGTGTTGGCGCCCAGGGTGGTGAGGCCGCCGTGGGCTAAGAGCAACGCCTGGAACAAGAGCACGATGATGCCCAGCACCGCCATGGGCGGCGCGCCGAAGAGCACCGCGCCAAGTCCCGTACCGGTGGGGTGGCTGGAGGAGCCGGACACGCTGGGGAGCTTCAAGGCCGAGAGGACGAAGGCATAGGCGCCCATCATGGCCAGGAGCAAAATGGCCTTGCGGTGCTCCGCGGCCACCCGCCGGATGGCGATGACGCTCCAGGCGAGAAACGGCAGGCACACCACGCCCCAGCCGATGGCGTGGAGGGGCGGGAGGTAGCCCTCCATGATGTGCATGGCGCCCGCCGGAACAATGAGCGCCGCCAGCACCGGCACGGCGCAGGCCAGGGAAAGCATTCGCCGCTCTCCCGAGGTGAATTTGGTTTTCAACAGAAAAACCTCCTTACAAAAAAATGAGCAGCCCTTCGGCTGCCCAATAACGGGGCATTTCTGCCCGGTTATCCAGGGACTGAACACCGCAGCCTCGGTTTTCAAAAGATGTGAGCAGGTCTCCTGGCTTCAGGTCATCACCCCATGCGCCTTCTCGGGTTTCCCCAATGGCATCTGCATGGCGCTCGCTGTTACAGTGACGGGTTCGCTTCGGACTTGCACCGAATTCCCTTTTCACCCAAACGGGCACTCACACCGCGTGGTATCTGCAATTTTTATTCCAATTTGGTTCGGCTTTATTATACTCCACCGACCTGTCGCCGTCAATTGTCATTTCACACGCAT
>DVGD01000205.1 GCA_018712905.1 Candidatus Avoscillospira stercoripullorum
GGGGAAAACCGCGCCTTTTCGCCGCTCAATGTGTACTTCGCCCTGGGCATGATGGCAGAGCTCTCTGATGAGGCGGGACAGCAGGAGATTCTCTCCTTACTGTCTCTTCCCAACATGGAGGCGCTGCGCAGCCAGGCCAAGGCTGTCTGGAACGGCCAATACCGGGACGATGGCGCGACCACCATGCGCCTTGCGTCGTCTCTTTGGATGGACGAGGGGTTCTCCCTGGATGACGCCACCCTTTCCACCCTGGCCGAGACCTACTATGCCTCCTCCTATCAGGGGGAGATGGGCTCCACGCGCTTTAACCAGGCGCTCCAGGCCTGGCTCAACCGGGAGACCGGCAACCAGCTCTTAAACCAGGTGAATGACCTGACCTTAAATCAGGGCACGGTGCTGGCGCTGGCCACCACGGTATTCTACCAGGCCAAGTGGCAGCAGGAGTTTTCCCCGGCACTGACAAGCGATGCCATATTCCACGCCGCAGGCGGGAATGTGACCTGCGACATGATGCAGGGAACGTATTATGGAAACTACTACTGGGGCGACCACTTCAGCGCCGTGGGTAAGCCCATGGAAAACGGCGGCGGTACCATGTGGCTGGTGCTGCCCGACGAGGGTGTGGCAGTGGACGAGCTGCTCGCCGACCAGGGCACCCTGGCGTTCCTGCTCTCCAAGGGCGGCTGGTCGCAGCAGAAGGAGATGACCATTCATCTCTCCCTGCCGCGGTTTGATCTCACCAGCGAGATGGATCTGGTGGCGGGACTCAAGGCGCTGGGGGTGCAGGCGGTGTTTGACGGGGGACTGCCCCTGACCCAGATGCCCCACGGTGTCCGGGTCACCACGGACGAGGAGGGCGTGACGGCTGTTGCCTATACGGTGATGGAATATGAGAGCGCCGAGCCGGAAGGGGAAGAGATTGCCTTCACCCTGGATCGTCCCTTCCTCTTTGCCATCACCAGTGAGGACGGCATGCCGCTCTTTGTGGGCGTGGTGGAGACGCCGTAATTATGTAGAAAGCAGGCGGAAAACCGCCTGCTTTTTGCACAAAAAAAGAAGTGGCTTCCATTGGAAACCACTTCTTTGCGCATGGTACGCCGGAAGGGACTCGAACCCCCGACCTACTGGTTCGTAGCCAGTCACTCTATCCAACTGAGCTACCGGCGCATACCTTGTTTATCGCGCCTAAGTATAATAGCACAGAGGGGGAAAAAATGCAAGTCCCTTTTTCATTTTTTTTCGAGGAAAATCCGGGCTCTCTGCTCCATGGCCGCAGGGGTGGGTGCGCCGGGCGCGGCAAAGAGGGTGAAGAGATCACTGGCGCGCACCTCCAGGGCAAAGTAGTCCCGATCTGCCGGCTGTTGGCCGGGGTTTATGAGGGGCAGAGTGGAGGTCTTGCGGAGAGTGCGCAAAAGCGCCTGCCCTCGGTGGCCGAAGGCCAGGATGCGCGCATAGGGGATAGGGCGGCGGAGATCCGCCGCAGTGACGCCCAGATAGGCGCACAGCAGAAGGCGGTGGATGCGCGTCATGGGATAGCGCTTGGACTTGACGGCGGCGCAGAGCGCCTCAAAGCTGTCTGCCTCACGTACCGCGGCCATGGCCTTGCGCCAGAGCCCTTCCGAGCCATGGGCGCAGCTTGCCCACCCGGCCTCGTTAAGACCCCGTAGACGGGCGAGAAGGGCGCGCTGGCCGTAGGAAACGTCGTACTGCACCGCCGTACCTAGAATCTCCGCCACGGGCACGGGGACAAAGTCCTTCCAGCCGTCCCCGGGGAGCATCGCCCGCAGGGCGGTGGCGGAGGGCTCCTTTGCATCGGGTGCCAGGGCATGGTAGTCGCCGCCCCGGTGGATCACCAGGGGCTTTATGGAGGCGCCCAGGGTACGCAGTGCCCGGCAGTATTCCACGCCCAGAATGGCGTTGGGCTTGCGGAGAAGGGCACTGAGGCTTCCTGCCGCCTTTTCACGGGCGGCGGCGTAGGAGAGCCCCGCGTCCAAACCTTGGCGGAGGGCTTGGCGGTAGTCTTCGCCCTCCACCAGCTCCGCCAGAGCTTGAAATGCTGCCGCTTCGCCGCATTCGGCGCCAAAGCACAGCGTGTCCACCGCGCCCAGGCGATGGAGCACCTCCACTCCGGCACGGGCGAAGCCCTCTGCCGAGGAGAGAACGCCGGTGAGGGGCAGCTCCAGTACCAGATCCACGCCTGCGGCCACTGCTGCGGCTGCACGGGCATATTTGTCCCAGGCGGCCGGCATCCCCCGCTGGACGTAGTTGCCGCTCATGACGCCCACCACCAGGCTCTCCTCGCCCATGGCTTCCCGCAGGAGCTTCAGCTGCCGGGCATGCCCCAGATGGAAGGGATTGTATTCACAGATGATACCGGCCACTGCCATGGAATTCCCCTCGATTTCGGAAAAATTTCGGGATTCCCTCTTGTCTCCTGGGGGAATCTATAGTAAAATATCAAAGATATGGTATCACATATTCTTCCGTTTGGAAACAACGAATATTAGGAGATGGATAGTATGAACGTATTGGTTATCAACGCAGGCAGCTCCTCCCTCAAGTATCAGCTGATGTGCCCCGACACCGGTGATGTGTACGCCAAGGGTCTTTGCGAGCGCATCGGCATCGACGGCCGCCTGACCCACAAGGTGCCCGGCCGGGAGAACGTGGTGCAGGATATCCCCATGCCCACCCATTCCGAGGCCATTCAGGCCGTTCTGAACATCCTGGTGGATCCCGTCAACGGCGTCATCAAGTCCACCGATGAGATTGACGCTGTGGGTCACCGCGTGCTCCACGGCGGCATGGCCTTCACCGAGTCCTGCCTCATCGACGACGCCTGCATCGCTGCCATTGAGAAGTGCATCCCCCTGGGTCCCCTCCACAACCCCGCCAACCTCATGGGCATCCGCGCCTGCCAGGCTGTCATGCCCAACAAGCCCCAGGTGGCTGTGTTCGATACGGCGTTCCATATGACCATGCCCCCCAAGGCCTACATCTATGCCATCCCCTATGAGTATTATGAGAAAGACGACGTCCGCCGCTATGGCTTCCACGGCACCTCTCACCGCTATGTTTCCGCCCGCGCCCTGGATCTTCTGGGTCGCGCCAACAACCCCGAGGGCACCAAGATCATCTGCTGTCACCTGGGCAACGGCTCGAGCCTCTCTGCGGTGAAGGACGGCAAGGTGGTGGACACCACCATGGGTCTTGGGCCTCTTGCCGGCGTGCCCATGGGCACCCGCTGCGGCGACATTGACGCCACCATCCTGGAGTACCTGATGGGTCGGTACAACTACGACATCAAGACCATGCTCAACATCCTCAACAAGAAGTCTGGCGTGCTGGGTATCTCCGGCGTGTCCTCCGACTTCCGCGACCTGGACGACGCCGCCGAGAAGGGCAACGAGCGTGCCCAGCTGGCGCTGGACAAGTTCATCTACGAGGTCAAGAAGAGCATCGGCGCGTATGCCGCGGCCATGGGCGGCGTGGACGCCATTGTCTTCACCGCCGGCGTGGGTGAGAACTCCGTGGATATGCGCGTGAAGCTGGTGGAAGGCCTGGAGTACATGGGCGTGAAGATCGACCCCGAGAAGAACAAGACCCGGGGCGTGGAGGCCGAGGTGCAGGCCGACGACTCCAAGGTGAAGATCTTCGTGATCCCCACCAACGAAGAGCTGATGATCGCCAAGGACACTGCTGCCCTGGCGCGGTAATGGCAAGAAAAACACTGCCGGGAAAGGCCGATGGGTCTTCCCGGCAGTGTTTTTGATTCTTTGGGTGTTTGCATGGCCGCCCGCGGGTCGCTCAGGAGATCGACCCCTACAGGGTGCAATTGAAATTTCCACCGCACCCGTAGGGCGGCATGCCCTCATGCCGCCGCTCTTTCCAAGCCGCTTACGCGGCACGGGTCGATGAGGACATCGACCCCTACAGATTCGCACCTGTTGGGGCGGGTGAGTACGTTGAGCACATCACTTTTTCCAACTTCTATAATATATATATTATTTTTATATTTTTTATAATAAGTACTGTACTCACGTACTCAAAAGCCCGCAAACCCTTGCAAATACTGGGCTCGCGTGAGTACAGAGGAGGTAAAATCCTCTGTACTCACTCCGTACTCACCCGCTGGAAATCACCTGTAATAGTGGATTTCCACGTCCTCGTCGAAGGCTTTTTCGCCCACGGTGCAGTCCTGGGAGATGGTGACCTCCGTGAGGGGGCAGCGCTCGAAGGCGCTGGAGTAGATTTCCGTCACGGATTCGGGGATCACCACGCGTTCCAGGTTTTCGCAGCCCAGGAAGGCGCTGTGGCCGATTTCCCGCAGGCCATCGGGCAGGACGAGCTCCCTGGGACTGCAGAAGGAGAAGGCGTTGACGCCGATGATCTCCGTATCCGCGCGGATGGTGACCTCGGTGGCGGAGCTCGAGAGGCAGCTTCTGAGATAGACGCCGCTGGTGAGATTCTGGTACAGGCAGCCGTCTTCCACAAAGAACGTCTCATTCCACGGCGAGATGGAAACGGACTGCAGATCCGTCATGCACAGGGGATTGCCCTGGACGGTTTCGAGCTTGCGCGGCAGCACCAAATGGTCGATGTCGGTATCCATGAGCGCGCCCAGGCTGAGAGATTGGAGATGGGGCGGCAGCACCAGGGTACGGATATTCTCGTTGCCGCGGAAGGCGTAGTCCCCGATGCCGGTTACCAGCTTGCCGTCCAGGCGGCCTGGCAGCGCCAATTCGTCTTTGTCGCCGGTGAGGTGGCCGTCATAGCCGGTGATGATGACGCCGGTTTCGCCCTCCTCATAGGTGAGCTCCGAGGGGTGGATCTCCAGATAGCAGTCGGGGTAGGTGTACCACCAGTCGCTGTCGCTGACGATTTCGTTGATCTCCGCGTCCCCGATGAACCACGGGATGCCCACAGCTTCATCGTCGCCCTGGTAGCCGATGATATCGAAGGTTCCGTCGCCGTTGAGCTGATACATGAGTCCCGTTTCGGTGAGGTTGGATTCGAGGTCGATGATCCGCTCGCCATCTCGCTGCACCAGATAGGTTTTCCACGTGAGTCCATCGTCCTCGCTGGCCATGAACCAAACCCATCCGCCGTCGTAGTTGATGAGGCCGATGTCGTAGCCGGAGGTAAGTTCGATGCTGTTTTCCCCGTCGAGATCCACGCAGTTGAGCGTGGTGGTTTCGGGATCATAATAGTACATCCGGCCGCTGGCGATGACGACGTTGAGGCTTTGATAGAGAGTCGTGCCCAGGTCGTCCAGGGGATGCTCCTGCTGGTTTCCCTCCAGGTCGTAGGCGATGACGCACTCTGCCACATTGGAGTACATGAAGAGCGTCTCCTCCTCGTCATAGAGGCCATAGAAGAGTCCCATGTCCTCCACCAGAGGTTCGCCACCGGCAAAGTCCAGGGTGAGCGCGTATAGATCCACCGCCAGGTCATCGGCGTCGGTCACCTGGGCGCAGTAAATGCGGTCTTCGATGAGGGTATACCAGTTGTATTCCCCCGGCGCGGTTTCGCAGTCGCCCGTCTCAAGATTGAGGCGCATGAGCTTGCCGGTTTGGGCGGTGGGATGTTCCCGAGTGAGGAAGTAGAGGTACGCGGTATCGTCATCCAGGGCGGCATATTGGAGCATTTGGATATAGGAATCCGAATAGAGTGTCTGGGGCGTGTCGCCGTCCACCTCCATCCCTTGAATGGAGAAGTGATCCGGCTCCGCGTGAAGAAAATAGATGTGGGTCTCGCTGGCCACCATGGAGGTCGCCTCGCTGTCGATGATGTCGTAGACATTGAGATAGAAGGAGCCCTCCTCCTCGTCGTAGGGACAGCGGCAGAGATTTCCGAAGCTGTCGAGGAAGAACTCATAGCGGGAATCGCCGAAGAACATGTAGGTGGAGCCCAATGCGGCATTGGAGCTGTTGGCGCCAAGCGCCGAAACGCTGGGGGCGGAGAGAAGCTCGGAGGGCGCGGGCAGGCTGCCGAGCTCCGACGTGGTGTCCTCTTCCGTCACGATGGTATCATCGTCTTCCCGGATGATGGGATCATGCTTGTTTCCGCGGAAATAGATAGCCAGGATCACCAGCAGTACCAGCGCCGCGCCGCCCAGGATCACCGGCAAAAGCCACTTGGGCGCGGTGGGCTTGGGCGCGGGCGCCGCCTGGAGGGCTTTGAGGAGCGCCGGCACGGTCTGAATGCGCTCCTTGGGCTGCACGGCCAGGCCGTGCTGCATGGCGCGCTGGAGCGGCACAGGCGTCATGCGCAGCAGGGTGAGATCCAGCCCGTCCCGGTCGAGGCGATCCACGGCCTTGGGCGGAATGACACCGGTGACGCAGTAGTAGAGGGTGGCGGTGAGGGCGTAGACGTCCGTCCAGGTGCCGGTGCCGCCCCGCTGCATGTACTGCTCCAGGGGGCTGAAGCCGGTCTTGGCCACCAGCTCGGAGGACATGCCGCTTCGGACGGTGAGATCCTTGGCGGCGCCGAAGTCCAAAAGGCAGAGGGTGCCGTTGGGCTGCACCATGATGTTGTCGGGGCTGATGTCCCGGTGGATCATGCCCAGCTCGTGCATGGTGGCCACGCTTTCCATGAGGGGCGTGAGCAGCCGGATGGCCTCGGCCATGGAGAGGGTGCCCCGGCGCTCGAGCCATTTGCGCAGGGTGACGCCCTCGGCAAAGTCCATGACGATGTAGGCGGTGTTGTTCTCGTTGAAGGTCTCCCGCACCCGCACCACCCCGGGCACGGTGCTGATCTTGGCCATTTTCCGCGCTTCCTTAAGAAAGCTCTCGCAGCCGGATTGCCACTGGCCGCTTTGCTCGTGGGTGGTGTTCCAATGCACTTCGTTGGACTTGGACTGATCTCGGGAGAGCTGATTCAGGGGAAAATACTCCTTGATGGCGACCTTGAGCTCCAGCGCCAGATCGAAGCCCACATAGGTGATGCCGAAGCCGCCCTGTCCCAGCATGCGCCCGATCAGATATTTGCCGTGGAGGATGGAGCCGGGGCGCAGGGAATAGGGGACTTCCTGGCTCTGGGAGGGGTCGTAGCCGCAGTGGGGGCAGACGGTGGCGTCGCCCATCTCGGCCATACAGTTGAGGCAGCGGTTGATCTGCATGGAGCGTTCCTTCTTTCTCATGAAGTGGTATGGTGCATGGCGCGGGAGAAACAAGCGCCTACTGGCCATGCAGCCGAAGCAATGGCTGGGGCTATAGATCCAGAAACACCGCGATGGCGGTATTATTGTCCACATCAGTGCTCTTGCGCTTTTCGGCGCGGCGGCGGAGGAAATCCAGCCACGCATCGGGGGTAGGGGACTTGTGAAGATCCAGCTGGATCTCCTCTTCCACCAGCCGCTCCCACAGCCCGTCGCTGCAGAGCAAAAAGGCGTGCTGTCCTGGGGAGAGGGTCACGGGTGCATGCACCTCCGGCGTGGCCGTCTCGTCGCCCAGCACCTTTAAAAGGCGGTTGCGGTCGGGATGGCCGGGGATCTCCCGGCGGGTGATCTCGCCGAGCATCACCGCCACCTGGCAGACGCTGTGATCCAAGGTATAGTCCTTGAGCACCCCGTCCACGAAGTGGTAAAGGCGAGAATCGCCGATGTGCGCCCAGATGGCGCGGTTTTTCTCCAGAAACAGGCACACCGCCGTGGTCTTCATCTGGGTGGGGGAGAGGCGGGCGGCGAGAATCTCGCGGTTGGCCAGCGCCATCCACTGCACGATCTCCCGTGCTTCGGGAAGCCTTCCGAGGCCTTGGCAGGAGAGCAGCGCCTGGAGGGCAATCTGGGAGGCCTGACGGCCGCCGCCGTGCCCGCCCAGGCCGTCGGCCACAATGGCGTAAAGGCCGCTGCGCCCCAGGGCGCCGGCCTGGGCGCTGTCCTGGTTGTCGGGGCGATTGCCCATGGCGGTGTAAATGCTAAATGAAAGTTGCATGGTGCATTCCTCATTGGATGGCGTATTCTTCCTGAACGCCGAAGAAAATCTTGCAGTTTTTCGCCACATACCACTGCCCCGGCTGCAGGCGCATGCCGCGCTCTTTGACGCCTAAAAAGGTGCCGTAGCTCGAGCCCTCGTCCCGCGCCAGAAGCCGCCCCTCGGCATCCAGGAGAAAGGAGCATTGCAGCCGGCTGACGCCCTTGGTCTCCGGGGGATAGACCACGTCGCAGTCCGGCTGACGCCCCACCCGGAAGGGCTTTCCGGGCGTCAGCGGCCAGCGTTTGCCGGCAAATTGCCCCCTGAGGCAGTGCACCTGGCAGAGTACGGCGGGCTTGCCGCTGGGGCGGACGGCTGGAAAGAGCAGCCGGCGGAGCTGCGCCGCGCTCTGGCAGCGTGCCTCTGCCCGCACAGCCATGCCGCAGGTGATGGCGTCGGCCACTTGCTGGGGAAGCTCCGGGCACAGTGCCCGGATGGGCACGGCCTGATCCTGGAGCCGCCGCTCCGAGGCCATGGGCGGCAGCTTGCCTGAGAGGGCAAAGTACATGGTGACGCAGAGAGAATAGATGTCCGTCCATGGCCCCTGGGCGGAGTTGGTCTGGTACTGCTCCCAGGGAGCGAAGCTCTTCTTGACAAACACGGTGAAGTGGCTCGAATCCTCGTAGGCGCGTACCGAGCCAAAATCAATGAGCCGCACGGTGCCGTCCCGGGTGAGGAAGATGTTGTCCGGGCTCAGATCCCGATGGATGAGCCCCACGGCGTGGAGCGCCTCCAGGGCATCGAGCACCGCTGCGATGATCCCTGAGAGCTTTGCCCATGGCATGGGGCCATGCTGCTGAAGCCATGCGTTGAGATCCAGGCCATCTAAGTATTCCATCACATAGTAGACCGTTTTGTTTTCTGAAAAGAGGTGGTAGACCCGCACGACGCTCCGATTCTCCTGGAGCTTCAAAAGGAGCGTGGCCTCCTGGGAAAAGCGATGGGAGATCTGGGCAAAGTATGCCTCCTGTCCCCGCAGCACCCCGACGGTTTTCCCGTCGCTCTCCCGGCGCACATCCTGCTTGGGAAAGAGCTCCTTGATGGCCACGGGCAGATTCTGCTGTAGATCCCAGGCGGCATAGGTGATGCCGAAGCCGCCGCGTCCAAGGACATCACCCAGGCGGTAGCGCTGGTGGAGCACCAGTCCCAGGGGAAGGGCGGAGGGGTCGCGCGCAGCGGCAGATTTCTGCCGCCGATGGCAATGGCTGCACACGCCGTTGACATAAGTACCCATCATACAGCTCTGGCACTGCAAGGCGCTTCCTCCTCTCCATGGGTCGGCTCGATCTAATTAAAAGCCCAGAATCATGGCCGTAAAGTTGTCCTGTCCCGGCACATTGGCCTGGAGCACCGCCTGCTCCAGGGCATCGGCGGCCTGCTGCACATCGGGATTCTTGGAAATAAGCTCCGCCATCACCCCTTCCGGCAGGGTGTTGAACACGCCGTCGGTCATGAGCAGAATGCGGTCGCCCGGGGCGATGGCGATGCTGCGCAGGCTGAGATCCGCCGCGCGGAGCTTGCCCATGCCGATGAAGCTGGTGAGCTTGCCGCTGTTGGGATCGCGCACGGATTCGGCATAGCTGCGCGTGCCGTTGAGAATTTCCGGCATCCAGGCCTGGAGCTGGGTGTGCTCCTGGTTGAGCTGGAGCATACAGCCGTCCCGGCAGAGGTAGATGCGGCTGTCCCCCACGGCAATCCACTGAAATTCTGTGGCGGTGGCCAGCACGGCCAGGAGGGTGGAGCCGCTCTTGTAAATGCCGCCGGGACCCAGCATCCGGTTGACGCTTTCGTTGACATAACGCACCATCTTCAGCAGCACGCCGTCCAGCTGGGGCGTCTGGAGCCGGGAGGACAGGGAGAGCATCTCCATGACCACCCGCTGGCTCACCTGCTCGCCGCCGGAGAG
>DVGD01000206.1 GCA_018712905.1 Candidatus Avoscillospira stercoripullorum
GAGACCCTTTCGGGCATTCCCTCCATCGTCTACGGCCTCTTCGGCATGATGTTCTTCAACATTCTGCTGGGCTGGGGCTATTCCATGCTGGCCGGTGTGGTCACCCTGGCCATTATGATCCTGCCCCTCATTCTCCGCACCACCGAGGAGGCGCTCCTCTCGGTGCCGGACAGCTACCGCGAGGGCTCCTTCGGCCTGGGCGCTGGCAAGCTCCGGACGGTGTTCCGGGTGATTTTGCCTCCTGCCATGCCCGGCATTCTCTCGGGCGTCATCCTCTCCATCGGCCGCATTGTGGGCGAGAGCGCCGCGCTGATCTTCACCTCCGGCTCCGGCAAGGACAACCTCATGTTCGGCAAGAGCGGAGACTTCTTCGCCGATCTCTTTGCGCCCCTCTTCCAGTCCACCCGGACGCTGTCGGTGCACATGTATAACCTGATGAGCGAGGGACTTCACATGAAGGAAGCCCAGGCCACCGCCGTGGTGCTCTTGGTGCTGGTCATCGCCATCAATGCAGGTTCTGCCCGTCTGGCCAAGAAGCTCTCGGCCAACGGCCAGCAGTAACAACCCATCCTCCCCATTTCAAAGGAGATTACGATGAATAAAATTACCGTCACCGATTTGAATTTATATTATGGCCAGTTCCATGCCCTCAAGGACATCAACGTGGCCTTCCCCGCCCGGGAAATTACCGCCCTCATTGGCCCCAGCGGCTGCGGCAAATCTACCCTCTTAAAGAGCCTCAACCGCATGAATGATCTGGTGGAGGGCTGCCGCATCACCGGCTCTGTAAAGCTCGACGACCAGGAGGTCTACGGCGGCATGGACGTCAACGTCCTCAGGAAGCGCGTGGGCATGGTATTCCAGAAGCCCAACCCCTTTCCCATGAGCATCTACGACAACATCGCCTATGGCCCCCGTACCCACGGCGTCCGCTCCCGGGTGATGCTCGACGAAATCGTGGAAAAGAGCCTCACCCAGGCCGCCATCTGGGACGAGGTGAAGGATCGCCTCAAGAAGAGCGCCCTGGGACTCTCCGGCGGCCAGCAGCAGCGCCTTTGCATCGCCCGCGCCCTGGCCGTGGAGCCGGAGGTGCTTCTCATGGACGAGAGCACCTCCGCCCTCGACCCCATCTCCACGGGCAAGATCGAAGAGCTTGCCATGGATCTCAAAAAGCAGTATACCATCATCATTGTCACCCACAACATGCAGCAGGCCGCCCGCATTTCCGACAACACGGCCTTCTTCCTCCTGGGCGACCTGGTGGAATTCGGCAAGACAGAGCAAATTTTCTCCATGCCCACCGACAAGCGCACGGAGGACTACATCACCGGGAGGTTTGGCTAATGCGGACGCGATTCGATCAGCAGCTTGGAAAGCTCAACGTGGAGCTCATCACCATGGGCGCCCTCTGCGAGGAGGCCATCGGCCTGGTGGCAGACGCCCTCACCCGGGGCGCCACGGTAAAATCCAACGAAATTAGCTCCCTGGAGGTTCGCATCGACCACAAGGAGCGGGACATTGAGAGCCTTTGCATGAAGCTCCTGCTCCAGCAGCAGCCGGTGGCGGGCGACCTGCGGGTCATCTCCTCGGCACTGAAGATGATCTCCGACATGGAGCGAATCGGCGACCAGGCCGCCGACATCGCCGAGATTTTGCAGTATATCACCGACGCCGAGACCGAGAGCAAGAGCCACATCGCCGAGATGGCCGCGGCGGCAGGCAGAATGGTCACCGACGCGGTGAGCGCCTTCGTGAGCAAGGATCCCCAGCAGGCCAAGGCCGTCATGGCCTACGACGACCAGGTGGACGGCCTCTTTGCCCGGGTCAAGGAGGATCTCACGGCCATGATTTTGGAAAATCCCAAAAACGGCGAAAATTGTCTTGACCTTTTGATGATTGCCAAGTATTTTGAACGTATCGGAGATCACGCCGTGAACATCGCCGAGTGGGTGATGTTCTCCATCACCGGCCGCCACGAGAAAGACGGCCGGGCGTGAGACCGGAGTTTGGCAGCGCGCGGGAAAAAGGCACGCAGGAAGGAGCATCCCTTTGATTTACGTATTGGAGGATGACGACAACATCCGAAAATTGATCCTTTATACCCTCCATACCAGCGGCTTTGAGGCTGAGGGCTTTGCCCGTCCGTCGGCCTTTTACGAGGCCATGGAGCGGCAGATGCCGCGGATGCTGCTGCTGGACATCATGCTCCCCGAGGAGGACGGCCTGAGCGTGCTCTCCAAGCTCCGCCGCGGGTCGGACACCCATGCCCTGCCGGTGATTTTGCTCACGGCCAAGGGGACCGAATATGACAAGGTGGTGGGTCTGGACGCCGGCGCCGACGACTACCTCCCCAAGCCCTTCGGCATGCTGGAGCTGGTGTCCCGGATCAAGGCGGTGCTCCGCCGCACCGAGCCCGCCGCCCAGGAGGAGTACCGGGTGGGGTCGCTCTACGTCTGCCCCGCGCGGCACATCGTCCGGGCGGACGGCCAGGAGGTGAAGCTGGCGCTCAAGGAGTTTGAGCTCTTGTGCGCGCTCCTTCGCTCCTCCGGCGTGGTGCTCACCCGGGATGCCCTCTTGAGCCAAATCTGGGGCTACAGCTTTGACGGCGAGAGCCGCACCGTGGACGTCCACATCCGAAACCTGCGCAAGAAGCTGGGCGAGGCCGGCAACTGCATCGAGACGGTCAAGGGCGTGGGCTATAAGATCGGAGGCACAACCTAGATGACGAAACGAATTTTCCAGGCCATCTGCCTGGTGGCGGCAGCGGTGCTGGTGTGCAGCACGGCGGTGCTGCTGGCGCTTTTCTACGACCAATTTGTCTCTCGCACCCAGCAGGATCTCCGCGCCGAGACGGCCTATGTCGCCCAGGGCGTGGAGGCCGAGGGGGAGGAGTACCTGGACGCCCTCAAAGACCGCAGCCGCCGGATCACCCTGGTGGAATCCGACGGCACGGTGGTCTATGACAACCAGACGGATCCCGCCACCATGGAAAACCACGCCGATCGGGCGGAGATCGCCCAGGCGCTTACAAGCGGCAGCGGCGAAGCCCGCCGCATGAGCGCCACCCTGGCGCAGGAGACCTTCTACTGCGCATCGCGCCTGTCTGACGGCAGCGTGCTGCGCCTGGCCGTGACGGAGAACTCCATCTGGGCGCTGCTGCTGGCGGTGCTGCAGCCGGCAGCGGTGGTGGTCATCGTGGTGCTCATTCTCGGCGCCATTCTGGCCAACCGCGTGGCCAGACGCATCGTGGCGCCGGTCAACGCCTTGGATCTGGAGCACCCGGAGCAGAATGACGGCAGCTACGAGGAGCTCTCGCCCCTGCTGAGCAAAATCGCCCGGCAGAAGCGCACCATCGAATCCCAGCTCTCCCAGGCGCAAAAGCGCCAGGAGCAGTTCCGTCTGATTACCGAGAACATGTCAGAGGGACTTCTGGTGGTGGACGATCAGACCAACCTTCTAAGCTGCAACGGCGCTGCGCTGCGCCTGCTGGGACTGTCCAAGCAGCCGGAGAACCCCAGCGTCCTGGCGCTCAACCACGCAGAAAGCTTTCGGAGCGTCGTGCGCGAAGCCCTCTCCGGCCGCCACAGCGAAGGGCGCCTGGAGGTCAACGGCCGGAGCCTGCAGCTTCTGGCCAACCCCGCCGGGGACGACGGCGATACGCCCGGCGCGGTGCTCTTGGTTATGGACGTCACCGAACGGGAGCAGCGGGAGGGGCTGCGGCGGGAGTTCACTGCCAACGTCTCCCACGAGCTTAAAACGCCTCTCACCTCCATCTCCGGCTTCGCTGAGCTTTTAAAGTCCGGCGTGGTGGAGGAGAAGGACGTCAAGGACTTTGCCAAGAGCATCTACGACGAAGCCCAGCGCCTGATCCACATGGTGGAGGACATCATCCGCCTTTCGGAGCTCGACGAGGGGGAAGTGAGCCGGGAGAGCAGCGAAATCGAGCTCTATGACTTCTGCGCCCAGGAGCTCAAGCGGATGAAGCCCGAGGCCGACCGCCGGAACGTGACCTTGAAGCTCCAGGGCGACCACGCCCAGGTCACCGGCAATCCCCAGATCCTGGGAGAGCTGGTCTATAATCTCCTGGATAACGCCATCAAGTATAACCGCCCCCAGGGAAGCGTCACTGTCACGGTGAGCAGCGGCAAGCGGGTGAGGCTCCAGGTGGCGGACACGGGAATCGGCATCCCCAAGGAGAGCCAGGGGCGGGTGTTTGAGCGGTTTTACCGCGTGGACAAGAGCCGCTCGGACGATGTCTCGGGTACCGGCCTGGGACTCTCCATCGTCAAGCACGCCGCGCAGTTCCACCGCGCCCGGGTGGA
>DVGD01000207.1 GCA_018712905.1 Candidatus Avoscillospira stercoripullorum
TCGGCATGGACGCAGACCTGGTGCTTTTGGACTTCACCCAGCCCCACCTCATTCCCTGCCACAACGTCTATTCCAACCTGGTCTACTCCGCCTCGGGGGCGGATGTGGCCATGACCTTAGTGCGCGGCCAAATTCTCTACGCTGCCGGGGAATTCCCCACCATCGACCTTGCCAAGGTCATCGAAACACTCTCCCAGGCCATGCCTCGGATTTTTGCCGACAACAAGGAGGAATCATCCCAAGATGAAGGAACGTAAATCCACCGGCACGGCGTCCTTTCTCCAGGGTGCGGCCATGCTCTCCGCCGCCACCATCATCGTCAAGATCATCGGCGCCATCTACAAGATCCCGCTCCTGGGCGTCATCGGTGAGGACGGCTACGGCTACTTCAACACCGCCTACGACATCTACTCGGTGCTCTTGATGATCTCCACCACCGGCCTCCCCGTGGCCATGAGCCGCATGATCTCCGAAGCCCAGGCGCTGAACCAGCCCTCCCAGATCCAGAAGATTTTCTCGGTGTCTCTCAAGGTCTTCTTGTGCATCGGCATCGTGGGCAGCCTGGGGATGCTCCTCTTCTGCCGGCAGCTGTCGGTCTTGCAGACCACCTTCGACACCTCCTGGGCAGCCATCGCGGTTTTAGCCCCGTCGGTGTTCTTCATCTGCATCATCTCCGCCTTCCGCGGCTTCTTCCAAGGCCAGAGCAACATGGCGCCCACGTCCATCAGCCAGGTCTTTGAAGCCCTGTGTAAGCTCTTCATCGGCATGGCCTGCGCCCTCCTGGTCATGAAGGTCACGGGCGATCCCACCCTGGGCGCCGGCGGCGCCATTTTGGGCGTCACTGTGGGCTGCGTGGTGTCGGCGCTCTACCTGTGGCGGTGCTACCGCAAGGCCAGCCGCGACCTCCCCAGCGGCGGCGCGGTGAAGTCCACTCGCGCCACGGTGCGCCAGCTGCTGCTCATCGCCGTTCCCATCACCCTGGGCGCGGCAGGCTTGCAGATCATCAACATGGTGGACACCATGGTCTATATGCGCCGCCTCACCGGCGTGCTCCACTTCACCCAGGAGTACACCGAGGACATCAAGGGCGTCTACAACTTCTGCCAGACCATCTTCAACCTGCCCTGCGCCATCATCACCACCATCACCATCTCCATCATCCCGGCCATCACCCGCCATTTGGCGCTGAACAACGCGCCGGAAGCCCGCCGCGCGGAAACCTCCGCCATGCGCCTGACCGGCCTCATTGCCATGCCCTGCGCCTTCGGCCTCATGAGCCTGGCTGAGCCCATCATGATTTTGCTTGGCCGGAGCGGGCAGTACCTCGACCTCTACGGCACCATCATGCTCTACCTGGGCGCCACGGTGATCTTCAACTCCATCGTCCTGGTGAGCAACGCCATGATGCAAGCCCACGGGGACGTGACCACGCCGGTCATCAACCTTATCATCGGCGGCGTGGTGAAGGTCATCGCCAACTTCTTCCTGGTGGCCAACCCCGATCTCCACATCGCCGGCGCCGCCATCGGCACCCTCATCTGCTATGCGGTCATCACGGTGCTCAATGTGATCGCCATCGTCCGCCGCCGGATCTTCGACCCCGGCTGCCTCAATGCCCTCTTCAAGCCCCTTTTGGCAGGCCTTCTCATGGGCGCTGTGACCTGCATGGCCTACGGCTTCCTCGCCTCCGCCCTGGGCTCAGCCAAGCTCGCGTGCCTGGCGGCCATGGCCGTGGCCGTGGTGGTGTACGCCATTCTCGTCTACGCACTGCGGATCATCACCTATGACGACTGCATGCTCCTGCCCGGCGGGGAAAAGCTGGCGAAAATCCTCCATGCGGAGAAAAAATAGAACTTGCGAAAGTGGGATAATTATGGTAAATTACTTGAGCAAACCGCACTATGACATCTGGGATCTGGTGGAAATCACCCACATTCTCCGCAGTCCCGGAGGCTGCCCCTGGGATCAGGCGCAGGATCACCAGTCCATCCGCCGCAACTTCCTCGAAGAGACCTACGAGGTCTGCGAAGCCCTGGACAACGACGATCTGGAGCTTATGAAGGAAGAGCTGGGCGACGTGCTTCTCCAGGTGGTCTTCCACGCCGACATCGAGCGGGATCGCGGGCGGTTTACCTTTGACGATGTCTGCGACCGGGTGTGCAAGAAGCTCATTTTCCGCCACCCTCACGTCTTCGGCGGCGACACCTCCAAATCTTGGGAAGACTGCAAAGCCCTGGAAAAGGGGCAGGAGACCACAGCGGAAAAGCTCGGCGCCGTGGCGCGCTCCCTGCCGTCATTGTGGCGGGCGGAAAAAATGGTGAACAAGGCCAAGAAAAACGGCGCCTGCTGGCCGGAGGACGACGCGCCCGCCGAGGCGCTTCTGGCCGCGGCCAAGGAGCTCTCCGCCGGCAACGGCGACGCTCTTGGAAAGGTGCTCTTTGCCGCCGCGGCCTGTGCCGCCAAGGAGAATATCGATCCCGAGGCCGCCCTCCACGGCGCATGCGAGACGTTTCT
>DVGD01000208.1 GCA_018712905.1 Candidatus Avoscillospira stercoripullorum
GAGAGCTGCCCCAACGCGGTGACGCTGGATGAGGCGGAGCTGATGGACGCGCTGCAGCAGTATTTCAACCAGCTGGTTCAGAACAAGAAGCACGTCATCCGCCGGGTGGTGGCGGAGTTTGAACGGGTCTACAAGGCCAAGGACGAAAACCAGGACTACCAGCGGGAATTGACAGAGCAGCTGAGCCGGCTCCAGCGGACGCGGCAGAAGTATATGGACATGTATGCCGACGACCTCATCACCCGAGAGGAGCTCAACGCCAAAATCGGCGGCGCCCGGCAGGAGATTGAGCGGCTGGAGAAGGAGCTGGAGATGGTCTCCTACCATATCTCCAAGGGAGAGCAGCTGGAGCGCCTGCTGGAACATACCTTCCGGGAGCTGGAGCGTGTCTCCGACGTCCGCGAGATGACCAACGCCCAGCTCAAGCGGGTGGTGCAGAAGATTGAAGTGGATCAAGAGGGACATGTGGACATCTATCTCCGGCTGATGGGGGAGTTGGGGCTAGATGAGACCGTTCTAATTTGCAACGACCAAACACAAGGATCTCACCGAGCGGTTGGAGAAAGTAAACCATGGGCTCTATGTCCAGGTGAAACAGGTGCTGGAAGTCAATAAGGCGGAGCGGCATATCCGGGGCGGCATGGCCACCCGGGAGAAATACCGCCGGGCGTCGTCGCCCCAATAACATCGCCGAGCCGCTTTTACCAAGCGGCTCGGCAAAATTATTTTTAGCGTCAAAAAATAATCGTCAGGTTTGTTGAATATTCGACGAAAAAGCTGTTGCTATTTTTGCTATTTTGACGTATACTGAAAGCACAAAAGCAAAGCGGCAGGCCAAGCGAATTTCGCCATTTCGCACGAAAAACGGCAAAAATGAAAGACGATGTCCGCGTAACACGGACACATTGGCCGGCTGAACGGTAAAATAACCCCGAAAACGACTGTATTTCCCGTGAAAACGAATGTGTTTTGTGGAAAAACAGAAATGAGGAGGCATCAGTAACCATGAAATACGGACGAACCTACAACTTCTCCGCCGGCCCTGCCACCATGCCCGAACCTGTGCTGGAGGAGATCCGCGATGAGATGATGAACTACCGCGGCTCCGGCATGTGCGTCATGGAAATGTCCCACCGCTCCAAGGTATTTCAACAGATTGCCGATGAGGCCGAGCAGGATCTCCGAGACCTCATGGGCATCCCCGACAACTACAAGGTGCTCTTCATCCAGGGCGGTGCCACGCTGCAGTTCTCCATGGTGCCCATGAACCTCATGAAGAACGGCCTGGCCTGCTATGTGGAAACCGGCGCCTGGTCGAAGAAGGCCATCGCCGAGGCCAAGCGCGTGGGCGAGGTCAAGGTGGTTGCCTCCAGCAAGGACAAGAACTATTCCTACGTCCCCGACTGCTCCGACCTGGACATCCCCGACGAAGCCGACTACCTCTACATCTGCGAAAATGAAACCATCCACGGCAATACCTTCCCCACCTTGCCCAACGCCAAGGGACATGTGCTGGTGTCCGACCAGAGCTCCATGTTCCTCTCGAGACCCTGCAACGTCTCGGACTACGGCCTCATCTATGCAGGCGTGCAGAAGAACGTGGGACCTGCCGGCATGGTCATCGTCATCATCCGGGAGGATCTCATCCGCGACGGGCTCGACGACCTGCCCATCTACCTGCGGTATAAGACCCATGCCGACGCCGACTCCATGTACAATACCCCCAACTGCTGGTGCATGTACGTCTGCGGCAAGGTCTTCAAGTACTTAAAGTCCATCGGCGGCCTTTCGGAGATGGAGAAGATCAACCAGGCCAAGGCCAAAGTGCTCTATGATTTCCTGGATCAGTCGAAGCTCTTCCACGGCACCGTGGACAAGAAGGATCGCAGCCTCATGAACGTCACCTTTGTCACCGGTGACGCCGACCTGGACGCTGCCACCGTGGCCTACACCAAGGCCGCCGGCTTTGAAAACCTCAAGGGACACCGCTCCGTGGGCGGCCTGCGGGCGTCCATTTATAACGCCATGCCTCAGGCTGGCGTGGAGGCGCTGGTGGATTGCCTCGCCCGGTTTGAGCGCGAGCACGGAAAGGAGTAACGAACATGCGTATTCTCGTCACCGACGGTATGGACAAAACCGCCATGGCCACCCTCCGCGGGGAAGGCCACGAGGTGGTGGAGCAGTTTTATGATCCCGACCAGCTGGGCAAAGCCCTTCGGGACTTCGACGTAGCCGTGGTGCGCTCCAAGACCAAGGTGCGCGCAAACCACATCGACGAGGCCAAGGGCAGCCGCCTCAAGCTCATCATCCGCGGCGGCGTGGGCGTGGACAACATCGACGTCGCCTATGCCGAGGCCAATGGGATCGCCGTGAAGAACACGCCCCGCGCCTCCTCGGAGTCCGTGGCGGAGCTTGCCATGGCGCATATGTTCTCCTGCGCCCGGTATATCTCCATCGCCGGCCACTCCATGCGGGAGGGCAAGTGGGAGAAGAAGGCCTACGGCAAGGGCATCGAGCTCTCGGGCAAGACATTGGGCATCCTGGGCTTTGGCCGAATCGGCCAGAAGCTGTGCGTCATGGCCAAGGCTATGGGCATGGAGGTCATCGCCTCGGATATCTACCACGTCCCCGGCATCGAGGAGCAGCTGGGCATGACCTATGTGGACAACGACACGCTCTTGGAAAAAGCTGATTTTATCTCCCTCCACACCCCGGCCGTGGACGGCAAGCCTCTCATCGATGCCGAAACCATTGCCAAGATGAAGGACGGCGCCGTGCTCATCAATACCTCCCGGGGCAACAATGTGGACGAGGACGCCCTGCTGGCGGCCTTGGAGTCCGGCAAGCTGCGCGCCGCGGGTCTGGACGTCTACGCCGAAGAGCCGCCCAAGAACGCCGCCCTCTATGCCCATCCCAACGTCTCCTGCACACCCCACATCGGCGCTGCCACCGTGGAGGCGCAGAAGCGCATCGGCATGGAGATTGTGGACATTATCCGTGCCATGTGAGGCAAATTTTGCGCGGGCTATTGTAATTTGCCCCGGAATCCATTATAGTAAAGATGCGGCAATGCCGTGTCACCATGAGCTAGATACTGCGAGGAGGCACCAGATATGAACGCATACCTGAACAGTGTGATCGAAAACGTCAAGAAGAAATATAAGGATCAGCCGGAGTTCGTCCAGACTGTGGAAGAGGTTCTCACCAGCGTGGAGCCCCTGATTAACGCGCATCCCGAGTATGAGAAGCTGGATCTTCTCAATCGCATGGTGGAGCCCGAACGTCAGTTCACCTTCCGTGTGTGCTGGATGGACGACGAAGGTCACTACCACACCAATACCGGTTATCGCTTCCAGTTCAACGGTGCCCTTGGCCCCTACAAGGGCGGTCTTCGCTTCCATCCCTCTGTATACCCCGGCATCATCAAGTTCCTGGGCTTTGAGCAGGTCTTCAAGAACTCCCTCACCGGCCTTCCCATCGGCGGCGGCAAGGGCGGCTCTGACTTTGACCCCCGCGGCAAGTCTGACGCCGAGATCATGCGCTTCTGCCAGAGCTTTATGAATGCCCTCTACCGCTACATCGGCCCCGATATCGACGTGCCCGCCGGCGACATCGGCGTGGGCGGCCGGGAAATCGGCTACCTGTTCGGCCAGTATCGCCGCCTGAAGGGCTCCTTTGAAAACGGCGTCCTCACCGGCAAGGGCGAGACCTACGGCGGCTCCATGATCCGTCCCGAGGCCACGGGCTTCGGCGCCGTGTACTACCTCACCGAGGTCTTGAACCACGAGAACGACACCATCGCCGGCAAGACCATCGCCATCTCCGGCTTTGGCAACGTGTCCTGGGCGGTCTGCCGCAAGGCCACGGAGCTGGGCGCCAAGGTCATCACTCTCTCCGGCCCCGACGGCTATATCTACGATCCCGACGGCGTCAATACCCAGGAGAAGTTTGACTACATGGTGGCCATGCGCGCCTCCGGCCGCGACAAGGTGCAGGACTACGCCGACAAGTTCGGCTGCCAGTTCTTCCCCGGCGAGAAGCCTTGGGGCGTCAAGGCCGACGTGATGATGCCCTGCGCTACCCAGAACGATGTCACCCTCCCCTGGGCCGAGAAGATGGTGGCCAACGGCCTCAAGTATTACATCGAAGTGGCCAATATGCCCACCACCAACGAGGCGCTGTTCTATCTCATGAAGCAGCCCGGCATGATTATCGCGCCCTCCAAGGCCGTCAATGCCGGCGGCGTGGCCGTCTCCGCCCTGGAGATGAGCCAGAACTCCGAGCGTCTGCACTGGACCGCCGAAGAGGTGGACAACCAGCTCAAGGGCATCATGCACAACATCTACCAGATGTCCGTGGATGCCGCCGAGGAGTACGGCCTGGGCTACAACCTGGTGGCCGGCGCCAACATCGCAGGCTTCAAGAAGGTCGCCACCGCCATGGTGGAGCAGGGCGTGTTCTAAGATTTTCCAACAAGCAATGGAGATGCAGGGCTTTGCCCTGCATCTCGTCGTATGTGCACCCCGTCCGCCGGGCGGCTCGGAGATCCGCCCCTACGGGTGCAGTGAAAATTTGGCGTGCACCCTGTAGGGGTCGATGCCCTCATCGACCCGCGCCGCGTAAGCGGCCTGGTACCAACGGGCGGCCATGAAGGCCGCCCCTACACCCACACGCCCGGATTTTTCGTAGGGGCGGGGTTTATCCCCGCCCGTGCCACTGTTTCAACAGGAGGAACCACAATGTATCTCACCAAAGCCATGGAGGACTATCTCCGCCACAGCCAGGACGAACTCAAAGCGCTGATCCGCGACCTCTGCGCCATTCCCGCCCCCTCCCATCAGGAGGACGCCCGGGCGGCCTGTGTCCGGGACTGGCTGAAACAGGCCGGCGGCCGTCCAGAGATCGACGAAGCCAAAAATGTCATTTGCCCCCTGGGCGATGACAAAGAAGGTGACGTGGTGGTCTTTATGGCGCACACCGACACGGTCTTTCCCGACCTTGCGCCCATGCCCTTCCGGGAGGAGGGCGGCAAATACTTTTGCCCCGGCGTCTGCGACGACACGGCCAACCTGGCGGCGCTTCTGATCTGCGCCAAGTTTTTTCTCAGAAATAAGCTCCGCACCCAGCCGAACCTGGTCTTCGTGGCCAATTCCTGCGAGGAGGGCTTGGGAAATCTAAAGGGCTGCCGCGCCATTACGGCGCGATACGCAGGTCGCCTCCGGGAACTCATCACCCTGGACGGCGTGCAGCTCAACGCCGTGGTCAGCCGCGCCGTGGGCTCCCACCGCTACCGCGTGGTGGTGAAGACCGAGGGCGGCCACTCCTTCAACGCCTTTGGAAACCGCAATGCCATCCGGTATCTGGCCTCCATGATCGACACGCTCTACGCCATGAAGCCGCCCCAGGACGGCGACAGCAAGACCACCTACAACGTCGGCCTCATCTCCGGCGGCACGTCGGTGAACACCATCGCCCAGGAGGCGGAGATGCTTTATGAGTACCGTTCGGACAGCAAAGTGTGCCTTTCTGAGATGGAGGCGCTCTTTGAAAGGGTGGTGGAGACGTACCGCGCCATGGGCGTGACAGTAGAAGTCGAGCGCATCGGCGAACGCCCCTGCGCCGGGGATGTAGACCCCACAGCCTACCAGGCGCTGATGGAGCGGGTCACATCGGCCATCGAGACGGTGCTGGGGCAGGCGCCGGTATTCCGCGCCGGCTCCACGGACTGCAATATCCCCTTGTCCCTGGGCATCCCGGCAGTCTGTGTCAGCGCCTGCGCCGGCGCCAAGTGCCACACCCGGGAGGAGGAGCTTTTCCTCGATAGCCTCCTGCCGGGGAGCCGCCTGGTGATGGCGCTGATGGCCGGCTACTTGGCCTGATGGATCCCCAACAGGGGCAGCACGTCCAGAAGATCCTCCACAATATAGTCGCACCGGGGATCGGATTTAAGCTTCCCCAGGAAGCAGGTATCCACCCCGGCGTTGCGTCCGCCCTGCATGTCCGAGGTGAGGCTGTCTCCCAGGAGGAGGCA
>DVGD01000209.1 GCA_018712905.1 Candidatus Avoscillospira stercoripullorum
AAAACCCGCAGAAGACTGATGAGACAGAGCAGCGGGGGGTGTGTGCGGGGGGCAAAAAGCCCACCGCGCGTTCAATCAACAGGATTTTGAAACTTTTTGAAAGTTTCAAAATCCGCACAGCGTGGCGAAAATACTTTTTCGACACGCTGTCCCCCATGGCTTGGCCATGGGGGATCGGTTTTTTTACAGGACGTTATTGCAGAAGTTCATCAGGATCTGCGCCACCTCAGCGCGGGTGGCCGTGCCGGTGGGATCCAAGCGGCCGGCGCCCTTGCCGTTGATGACATAGCCGCCCACTGCCCAGCTCATGGCGTCCTTCGCCCAGGAGGCAACCTTGGATGCATCGGTGAACCGATCCAGGCTGGCAGCAGCACTCACATCATAGCCCTTATAGGAGGCATAGCGGTAGAAAATCGCCGCCATCTCCTGCCGGGTTACAGGGGCATCGGGATCGAACTTGTTGTTGCCCTTACCCTCGACAATGCCGCTGGCAGCCGCCCAGTTGACGGCATTGGCATACCAGGCGCTGTCGCTCACGTCGGTGAAGACGCCAGCATAGCTGCCTCTGGCCTCGTCCAGGTTGTAGAGCACCTGCGCCAGCATGGCGCGGGTCAGGGTGGTGTCGGGGCTGAACTTGCCATTGCCCACGCCATTCATGAGGTCGTAGTCAAAGCAGAACTTCACAGCCTCGTAGTACCAGTCGCCCATGGAGACGTCGGTGAAGAATTCCTTGCCCTCCACGGCGCCGCCGATGATGTCCACGACGATCCCCAGGTTGTTGCGCCAGAGCGCGGTGAAGGTGGTGTCCTTGGTGATTTCCACCTTCTCGCCTGCGTCATAGACCTTGCCGTCCGCGCTGGACTTCCAGCCCAGGAAGGTGTAGCCCGACACGCTGGGGCGCTCCAGGAGATAGATAGCGGTATCCGCCGGGATCTCCATGGTGAAGTCCGCCTTGCCGAGTCCAAAGACAAATTTCACTGTGAGGCTGTCCTGACCGGGCGCGCCCTGCAGGTTGGTAATCACCGCGCCGCTCTGGGCATTGGCCTGCGCCTGGGCAAAGGTCGGATAGTAGGAATAGGTGCCGTGGTTGTTGAGTTCATAGGTAAGCGTGTCAAGGAGGTAATCTCTCTTCACAGGCGCGGAATAGAAGCCGCCGGAGACAAAGTTCTCCTTGTTTTCGCTGTAGAAGATTCCCTCAAAATTTCCGCCCTGCACATCAAGCCGGATCTTGGCAATGGCGTCTTCGTCATTGTTCTGCGCATTCTGCTCAAAGAACGCTGCCGTGCCGCGGAAAGTGCCGCCCAGTACAGTGACCTCTGTGGGAAGCTTGGTGGTGTGCTGCACCACGGCCAGCGCGACATTGGCTGTGGTGGAGCCATTGCCGTTGGGCGTGATGTCGAATGCCTCGTCACCGGCTTCCACCAGCGTGTCGCCTTCGATGGTCAGCTTACCGGCACGGATTTCGATGCCGGTGCCATTTTCCCCGGTACTGTCGATCTTGCTGTTCACAATGGTGGTATCGGCAAAGCCAGCCAAGTACATGCCGTTGCCGTAATCTGTATGGAGGATGGCGCCATCCAGCCGGATCTTGGGCACGTCGCCCTCCGTCGCCTTGATGTTGCCATTGACATAGAGCGCATGGCCTCCATCTCCATTGATATCCCGGACACTGTGCAGTGTACCGTATACCGTCACCTCAATACCATAGGCGGCAGTACGATTGCTGTAGCAGTCAATGAATGCGCCTGCCCAGCCCTCCAGGGTGACATCTTTGCCCACGGTCAGCGTGGTATAGCCGGAAGCTGTAGGATCATCCGCGCCATAGAGCACCACCGGGGACAAATAGGGCTGCTCCTCATAGAGCTTGCCGCTGCCGGTGAGCTCCAGGCCGCCATAACGGATGGAGAAGTTCTGATTACGGCCAAAGCCCACGTTGAAGCCATTGAGATCCAACGTCAGCTTCCTGCCGTCGTTGATGATGATTTGAGACATGTTCTCAACATTGTTCAAAAGCGTCACCGTCTCGCCGTCGGCAGCGTCTGCCAATGCGGCAGCCAAGGTGTCGTAATAACGATCGCCGATTCTGGCCTCGCCCTCGGTCTTCTGGGTGACGTGGAAAATGCCGTCATCATCTGTTTCCCCGTCACAGTAGGTGGGAACATATTGGCTCACATCGCTGGAGAAGCTGCCACCCAGGATGCTGGCACCACCGATGGCGTTATCCTGATCTTCCACAGTGATCGCCGTTTTCGCTGCATCGCCGCCGGTGAAGGCTCCGCCGTAGATCATCACGGTGGATTCCTTTCCGGCGCCGCTGTCAGGCGCCGGGTTACCGTTGCCAACTTGAAGCGCTGTTTTATTGTACGAAGTGAAGCTGCCGCCGTAAACATTCACAGCCGTCTCGTAGGACTCACCGGTGAAATATCCAGCATAGAAGGAGGCCGTGTGGCTCGGATTGTTGACGCACTGCACGGTTTGATAGCTGCCGTTATAGATGTCGGCAGTGCCGCCGACCACGGCCAGACCGCCCTGGACGCCGGTGACCTGCACACTGTCTTCCGCCGCGCCCTGGATCTTGAGATAAGCGGTGGAGGAGGCTTGACCACTGCGAATGGTGTAGCCCCATTTGCCGTTTCCTACGCAGGCCGAGCAGGAGGTGTTGGTGAAGGTGCCCGCGGTAATGAGCATGTTGCCGCGGTTTTCAATGGCGGGGTAATACTTGTCCACATAGGTGCCGCCATAAATGTAGGTATTGGTGTTGGCCGCGGTGGCAATGCAGCCGGCAGCATGGTTGATGCTCGGAGCGATAAAGGTTGCCGTGCCTCCGGCTCGATTATAGAAGCAGCTGGCATCTGCTGCATCAGCGCCTGTGTAGGATCCATCCACCACGGTGAGGGTGCCGAAATTATTGACCATACCGTAGCCGTTCTCACCGGCGGCGGAGACGTCCACCGAGCCGTTTCCTTGGATGGTCAGAGTGCCGTTATTGGTAAAGATCCGGCCGGAGAAGTCAGAAGTTACCTTAATGCTGTGGCCAGCCATGTCGAACACGATGTTTTGTCCCTCCGCCACAGTAACGGGCGCAGACTGCACAAGGTCTTCCTTCAAGGTAATGGTTGTCTTTACGCCGTTTGTCGGGACTGCCGCAACAGCCTCAGACAGAGAAGCATAGTCGGTGTTTCCGATCTGCGCAACCGCTGTTCCCTGGGCAGTGGCCAATACTGCCAGAGCGGTTAGAAGCAGAATTGTCATTAGAATAGCAAGCGCCATTCTTGTCCTCTTCATAACGATCTTCCTTTCCTATGTATTTCCGCATGGTTCATACGGCTGGACTATTATACTTCCCTACGATCAAAAACTCAATTGCCAAGCTGCCAAATTCTTTGTATATTTCGCGTAAATATACCGATGATATTGTGCATAAATATGGCAAATAT
Source organism: Candidatus Avoscillospira stercoripullorum (assembly GCA_018712905.1). Taxonomy (GTDB): domain Bacteria; phylum Bacillota; class Clostridia; order Oscillospirales; family Oscillospiraceae; genus Avoscillospira; species Avoscillospira stercoripullorum. The sequence goes on from DVGD01000209.1 coordinate 3,438, forward strand.
TTGCAATTACAAATTGTCAAAAAGGTAGCGCGCCGGGAAATGGCGCGCTACCCAGGATCTATGAGATAAGATTATTCGCCGTCTTCAATCAGGCCGTAGCCGCCGTCGTTGCGCTTATAGACCACCGCGAAGCTCCCGTCAGCCTCCTCGTCGCGGAAGGCGAAGAAGGTGTGCTCCAGGAGGTTCATCTGCAAGATAGCCTCCTCCCGGGTCATGGGCTTGATGTTGAAGCGCTTGGTGCGGACGATGCGGAACTCCGTCTCCTCCGGCTCATCGGGTACGAAGGAGGAAACCTGCTCCGGCTCGCGGACGAAGGCGTCCTGCCGGATGCGCCGCGCCAAACGGGTCTTGTTCTTGCGGATCTGACCCTCGATGGTGCTCACGCAGGCGTCGATGGAGGCGAACATATCGGACGTGCTCTCACTGGCGCGGAAATAGGTATTGGCCGCGTGGAGGGTGAGCTCCACCTTGTTGCGATTTTTCTCCACGCTGAAGGTCACCAGCGCATCGGCCTCGTCGCGGAAGTAGCGCTGGAGCTTGGTGACTTTCTTCTCTGCATAGGCATGGACATTTTCAGGCAAACTGACTTTTTTCTCAGCATAGTGGAAATTCATAGATGTCGCTCCTTTCTGTTGGGAGGGAAGCAAGCACTGCTTCTTGTGCATATTATACCAACATCCGTGGAAAAACACAAGGTCAAAACGGGCAAAACCGCCAAGGCAAATGCCCGAGCGGTTCGAAATTGCCATACGAAATTGGATTTTCCAGGGGTTTACACCAGTTAAGTCCCACTTACGAAGGGGGAAAAAGCCGGGTTTTCCCTTTGTAAACTTTCTGTTTCTATCCCTCGGCTTCCTCCAGAAGCGCTACCATCACCGATTGGTAGACCACTTCCGCGTTTTTCCGGTAGGCGCGCTCCAGCTTTCGCGCCTGCTCCAGGGTGGGCGCCGTGAGCTCCAGGTCCATGAGCACGCCGTGAAAATCGCTCAGTCCCATGTGTACGGTGTACTCCCCGTTATCCCGCTCCTTCACCTCTGTGCGGAGGAACTGGTCGCGTTTGGTCTTGCGGTTGTGGTTTTCCACAGCCTGCTTGGCGCGCTCCTTCACCGGAAAGGCCACGGAATCCTGGGTGATCTCCTCGGCCTCGCGCCCCTTGTCGGTGATGACATAGCGGTCAAATTCCTCCTCAACCAGGTGCCCCGAGCGCACCATCTGGGGAATGGCCTCCTGAACATCGAAATAGCTCAGGCAGTCATCCTGGTAGCAGAGCTCATAGATGGTCTGCGCCGAGACCGGCTCCTCCACCAGGGACATGACGTATAAAATGAGAATTTTGACATCGAGAATATCGTGAATAAAGCCCCGTCGCTCCATGCTTTTCTCCCCCTGGAAATCATTTCTTTTCCCCTGCAAAGCCCTTGCAGGGACTGGGATTTGCGCCATCCCATGGCCTTCCCGGAAAGTATTTCCGCTTGTGATTTTTCCAATTCTGGTGTTCAATGGAGGGCAGAAGGAGGAATACCCATGAAGAAAATCATTGCATCCATCCTCACCGTTCTGCTGCTCCTGTCCCTTTTGGCGACGAGCGCCCTGGCCGCCTCCCTGGAGCAAAACACCGCCCAGCGCATCAACTTAGAGCGCGCCGCCCGGGGCATCGCAGCCCTGGAGATCTCCACCGTCCTGGGCGGCAAGGCCAGAGTGAAAGCCCAGGACATGGCGGAAAACGGCTACTTCAGCCACACCTCCCCCACCTATGGCTCGCCCTTTACCATGATGCGCACCCTGGGGGTCTCCTACCGCTCCGCCGCCGAAAACATCGCCATGGGCTATACCAAAGCCGATACCGTGGTGGCGGCCTGGATGGCCTCGCCTTCCCACCGGGAGAGCCTGCTCTCCAGCCGCTATAGCGTGCTGGGCGTGGGCTACTACAACGGCTACTGGGCGGCCTGGCTCATCCGCTAGCGAAAGAGGCTCCCAAATACCACAGCCAGCAAAATGGCCAAAACCACGCGGCTGAAAACCATCGTGCCCAGCGGAACTTGACGGCCATTTTTCATGGTGACTGTCTTGCACCCCTGGGGGATCCGGCTCAGACGGTAAAACATTTCCGCCAAAATGCCGTAGAACAGTGCCATGCCCAGGGCTTCGCCCTGAAACAGCGCGGCGAAGAGCAATCCCGACCGCAGCGCATTCAACCCGAAAATCACAGCCAGTACCAAAAGCACCACCTTGCCTGGAGATGCCTTTCCCACGGCAGGACGGCGCTGCTGCACCGGCTTTTGCGCCGGTGCGGGGCTGGGGCGCTGGTTGGGCAGGATACACTGCTCTCCCGCTTCGCGGTGGGTATGCACAGGAGCTGCTTGATCTCCCGCAGTGTTTTTAAGCCGCCCGCCGCAGAGGGGACACTCTCGCTCAAAGTCCGGCAGGCGATAGCCACAGGCTGCACAGTACTTCATCTTCCACTCTCTCCCTATTTTTGCCGATTGATTTATTGTATCATACCGGCAAAAAAACAGCAAGTATTCGACACAAAAAGGCCGCGGCAAATAGAGCATTGACATAAGAAGGCACCTTGTAGGGGCGCATAGCATGCGCCCGCGGGCGGCTGATCGCCGCCCCTACGGGGTATTCTTACAACAACGCTCTAAATGCCGCGACCTTTTTGTCAATCAGAGATCAACCAAGTCATGATACGTCTTTGCCCAGCACGTTCACCAGGACGTCCAGGGCTTTTTTCAGTAGATCCATGGGGATATTGAGCGCCGGGAGGAGCCGTACTTTCCCATGGGCGCTGAGCACCAGTACGCCCCGCTCCATGCACTCGGCAATCACATCCCCCGCCGGGCGCACCGGGTCAATGCCCAATAAAAGTCCCATGCCGGTGACGGCCTTGACGCCCTTCTTGCCCGTGAGGGTATCCACAATCAGTTTGGAGCGCTCCCGCACGCCTTGGAGCAGCGCCTCGTCCATGCGGCTTAACGTGCTGATGGCGCCGGCGCAGCAGATGGGGTTGCCGCCAAAGGTGGAGCCGTGGTCGCCATAGCCCAGGGTGTATTCCACCTTCTCGCCCAGGAGCGTGGCACCCAGCGGGAGACCGGCGCAGAGCCCCTTGGCCGTGG
>DVGD01000210.1 GCA_018712905.1 Candidatus Avoscillospira stercoripullorum
TCCTTTGACTTAGAGGACTTGTCCCGGCGGCTCACCGCCGCGGGCTACGCCCGCACCTCCCTGGTGGAGGGCGTGGGGCAGTTCTCCATCCGGGGCGGCATTCTCGACGTCTTCTCCCCGGCCTACGATTCTCCCCTGCGCGCCGAGTTCTGGGGCGACGAGATTGACCTGCTCACCTTCTTTGACCCCCTCTCCCAGCGGCGCACGGCGGAGCTATCCGAGGCTGTCCTCCTGCCCGTGGCCGAGAGCCTCCCCCACCTCCACCCGGAGGGCACGGCGGGACTCATCGGGCAGATTCAAACGCTCCTAAATAAGCAGCGCCGCCGCAAGACGCCCCACCAGCTCCTGATTTCCACGCTGGAATCCGACCTGGAGAAGCTCCAAAACGGCGTGCCCTTCCCGGCGGCGGATCGCTACCTCTCCCTCATCTACCCCGAGTTTGCCACTGCCGCAAGTTACCTTCCCGCCGAGACCATGCTCCTCTTCTGCGACCACGGCTCCATCGCCCGCGCCGACAAGACCCGCCAGGAGCACTTTGGGATGGAGCTGGACACCTGCCTCCAGGCAGGCGACCTGGCCGGGGAGCTGTGCGACTTTTCCGCCGATTTAGACCGCCTCCTGGGCGGTCTCACCGGCCACCCGGCGGCGTACCTCGATAGCTTCCTGGCCTCGGCCTACCCCGAAGCTCTGCCGCCCAAGAAGCTTTTGTCCATCACCTGCAAGCAGCTTCCAAGCTATGGCGGAAGCCTGGACACCGCCGTTTCCGACCTTGCCCACTACCAGAAAAACGGCTACCGCACCTTGGTGCTCACCGGCGGCCGCCACCGGGGCGAGATTCTACAGAATATTCTCACCGAGCGGGGCATCCCCGCCGCCTTGACCATCCCGGCAACTGTCTTGCCAGACCCGGGAAAGGTGCTTCTCACCGACGGGAGCCTCCCGGCGGGGCTGGAGTACCCCACCTTAAAGCTGGCCGTCCTCACCGAGGGGCAGATTGCCGCCGCCCCGGCGCGAAAGAAGCCCCAGCGGAAGAAGGCCACCAACCGCCAGAAGCTAAACGCCTTCACCGACCTAAACCCCGGAGATCTGGTGGTGCACGAGACCCACGGCATCGGAAGATTTGTGGCCATGGAGCAGATGAAGGTGGGCGGCGTGGTCAAGGACTACGTGAAAATCGCCTACCAGGGCACGGACGTCCTCTTCGTCCCGGCCACCCAGCTGGACATGGTGAGCAAGTATATCGGCGGCGGCGAGGATACGCCCGTGCGCCTCAACAAGCTCGGCGGCGACGCCTGGCAGAAGACCAAGGCCAAGGCCAAGGCCGCGGCCAAGGACTTGGCCGCCGGGCTCATCCAGCTCTACGCCGCCCGCAAGCGCCGCCCCGGCTATGCCTTTGCCGCCGACACCCCGTGGCAGCGGGAATTTGAAGAGGGCTTTCCCTACGCCGAGACCGAGGATCAGCTTCGCTGCGTGGCCGAGATCAAGAAGGACATGGAGTCCCCCACTCCCATGGATCGCCTCCTCTGCGGCGACGTGGGCTTCGGCAAGACCGAGGTCGCCCTCCGGGCGGCCATGAAGGCCATGCTGGACGGCAAGCAGGTGGCCGTTTTGGTGCCCACCACGGTTCTGGCGCAGCAGCACTATGTGACGGCCATGAAGCGCTTTTCCGGCTTCCCTGTGAATGTGGACGTTTTAAGCCGCTTTCGCACCGCCGCCCAGCAGAAAAAGACCCTCCACGACTTATCGGCGGGCAGCGTGGATCTCATCATCGGCACCCACAAGCTCCTTCAGAAGTCGGTCACCTTCAAGGACTTGGGGCTTTTGATCGTGGACGAGGAGCAGCGCTTCGGCGTGAGCCACAAGGAGCGGCTCAAGGAGATCTCCCAGGGGGTGGACGTCCTCACCCTCTCGGCGACGCCCATTCCCCGGACGCTCAACATGGCGCTCTCGGGCATTCGCGACATGTCCACCATCGAGGAGCCGCCTCTCGACCGCTACCCGGTGCAGACCTTCGTTTTAGAGCACGACGACCGGATTTTAAACGAGGCCATGGGGCGGGAGCTTGCCCGGGGCGGCCAGGTCTACTACCTCCACAACCGGGTGGAGAGCATCGTCCAGGCGGCGGCGCGGATCAAGAGCCGCTTCCCCGACGCCGAGGTGGCCGTGGCCCACGGCAAGATGGACGAGGAGCAGCTGGGGGACGTGATGCAGCGCATGGCCGACGGGGAGATTCAGATTTTAGTCTGTACCACGATCATCGAGACCGGCATCGACATCCCCAATGTGAATACCCTCATCATCGAGGACGCCGACAAGCTGGGGCTTGCCCAGCTCCATCAGATCAGAGGCCGGGTGGGGCGCTCCAGCCGCCACGCCTACGCGTATCTCACCTTCCGCAAGGGAAAAGTCCTCTCGGAGGTGGCCGAGAAGCGCCTGACGGCCATTCGGGAGTTTGCCGAGTTCGGCTCGGGCTTCAAGATTGCCATGCGGGATCTGGAGATTCGCGGCGCCGGGGATCTCCTGGGCGCGGAGCAGTCGGGGCACATGCTCTCGGTGGGCTACGACATGTATTTAAAGCTCCTGGAGGAGGCCGTGCTGGAAGAGCGCGGCGAGGCAAGACCCCAGGCGCCCGAGTGCACGGCGGATCTCGCGGTGTCGGCCAACATCGACAAAGCTTACGTCCCCGCCGGGGAGCAGCGGATGGATCTCTACCGCCGCATGGCGGCCATTCGCACCGAGGAAGACAGCGAGGATCTCATCGACGAGATTGTGGATCGCTACGGCGACCCGCCCAAGGCGGTGATGAACCTGGTGGCCATCGCCCTCCTGCGCGCCGGCGCCTCGGCGGCGGGAATCAGCAAGATCGAGCAGAAGGGCGATCAATTGCAGATCACCATGGAGCAGCTCAACTTCCCGGCGGTCTCGGCGGTGTGCGCCGAGGCAAGCTACAAGCGCCGGATTTTCTTCTCCGCCGGGGAAAAGCCCATGCTGACCTTGCGCCTTCAAAAGGACGAGGATCCCCTCCGGGCGGCGAAGACGTTGGTCAAGCGCTACGCCCAGGCCGCCGCACTGTAGG
>DVGD01000211.1 GCA_018712905.1 Candidatus Avoscillospira stercoripullorum
CCACCTTTGACTGGGTGAAACGCCATTACAAGATCATCAACGCCGTCAGCGGCGGCTTCCTCATCCTGGTGGGCGTTCTCATGGCCACCGGCACCCTGGGACGGCTGCTGGCACTGATGAGTTAGGAGGCAACATGTCCCAAAAAATGAAACTGCTCCTGGGCATTGCTGCCCTGGTGGTGCTGCTGGTGGGAGCGTACTTCCTCTACGACAGGCTCAGCGCCGATGTCTCCCACGATGTGCTGGTCTCCCAGGACGCAGATGAGACGCCCACAGAGGCCGAAACCGAAACTGAAACGCAGACCGTCCCCTCCGACACGGAAGAAACCACCGAGAAAGAGGAGGAAGAGGCCACTGCCAATCTGGTGCCGGATTTCACCGTGACCGACGCCGACGGAAACGAGGTAAAGCTCTCGGACTATTTTGGTAAGCCCATCGTGCTCAACTTCTGGGCCAGCTGGTGCGGCCCGTGCAAGAGCGAAATGCCGGATTTCAACGAGTTTCACGGCAAGCTGGGGGAGGAAATCACCTTCCTCATGGTGAACATGACCGACGGAAGCCGCGAGACCGTGGACACGGCCAAGGATTACGTGGCTGAACAGGGCTTCACCTTCCCGGTGCTCTTTGACACCGCCGGCAACGCCGCCGCCACCTTTGGCGTCTATTCCCTTCCCACCACCTATTTCATCGACGTCCAGGGGAACGCCGTGGCCTATGCCATGGGCGCCATCGACGCCGACACCCTCCAAAAGGGCATTGATATGATTTACTCCCAAGCATAACAAATGCCGCCCGGTCTGGGCGGCATTTGTTGCGATAGGGGTCACCAGCGGATTGCTGCTTCGCCGTGGGATTCCAAAAAACGGTTGATCTGACTGAAGGGGCGGCTGCCGAAAAAGCCGCTGTAGGCCGAGAGCGGACTGGGGTGGGGTGCGGTGAGCACCAGGCGGGGATAGGGCGATTGGGCGGCCTGCGCCGCCTTTTTCTGCGCTTGGGCGCCCCAGAGCAGGAAGGCCACCGGCTGGGGCAGCGCGGCAATGGAGGCCACCACGGCGTCGGTGAAGGCCTGCCAGCCAAGCTTGCTGTGGCTGTTGGCCTTGCCCGCCTCCACGGTGAGCACCGTATTGAGGAGAAACACGCCCTGGGCTGCCCAATCGGTGAGGCAGCCGTCGCTTCTTGGCGGAATGCCAAAATCGCTTTGCAGCTCCTTGTAGATGTTCACCAGAGACGGCGGCGGCTTCACACCGGGCGAGACCGAGAATGCCAGTCCGTGCGCCTGCCCCGCGCCATGGTAGGGATCCTGCCCGAGGATCACCACCCGTACCTGTTCCGGCGGCGTCATGGAAAAGGCCGCAAACAGCTGCTCTCTGGGGGGATATACGGTGGCCGTTTCATAGGCTTTCTCCACTCGCTGGGAAAGCGCTGCAAACGCCGCCGGGGAGAAGCGCGGCGACACCTGCGGCGCCCAGCGCCCCAACTCGATAAGCTCCATATTTTTTCATCTCCTTCTGGGAAATAGGACTTGCGCCGCCGCAGGAAACACGCTATACTGATGGACATAGGAGGCGGGCAAATGAGAGATCTCTTGCGAAAATGGTTCCTTCCCTGGACAGCGGAATACCTCTTTTCGGATGACAGACAGTATCAAAAATGGCTCCAACGCCGGTATGCTTCCATGCGTACGGCGCGGATCCTGTGCCTCCTGGTGGCGGCGGTGTGCCTGCTGGCAGGCTACTTTCTCAATCGCCGTCCCATTATGCTGTTGACCACCGTGCCGCTTTTGCTGGTTCTAGGGCTTACCATGGCCATGGAACAGATGGAAGCGGTTATGGACGGGCAAGACTACACTTAACGAAACAGGAGGTACAAACCATGAAATACGTCTGCGATCTGTGCGGCTGGGAGTACGACGAGGAAGCCGGCTATCCCGAAGGCGGCATTGCCCCCGGCACCAAGTGGGAAGATGTTCCCGAGGACTTCGAGTGCCCCATGTGCTCTGTGGGCAAGGATCAGTTCTCCCCCGCGTAATGCGTTGGTTTCTTTGTGCCCCGCATCCTGAGGATGCGGGGTTTTCTATTGGGCGTAGAGCTTGCCCACCAGCCAATTGAGTACCCTGACCGGCAGGAGCTTGGCCAAAAGGCAGAAGAATTTATATGTCCAGCCGATGGCGTAGAGTCCCTTGACGCGGCGCTTCCCGGCAATCTTGGCAAGATACGCGCCGGCGGCCTCGGGCGGCATGCCGTTCTTCTCGTCCAGCTCCATTTTGTGGACGCTCCGCTGGATGCGCCCGCCGTAGACGTCATCCCCGGCGGCGGATTTCTCCCGGGCGGCGGTGAAGCCCGTGGCGATGTCCCCGGGCATGACGGCTGTGACCGAGACGCCAAAGGGCTTTGCTTCGTTGGCCAGCGCCAGAGAGTAGTCGTTGATGGCCGCCTTGGTGCAGGAATAATAGGCCTGGAACGGAATGGCCACCGGCGCCGCCACGGAGCTCACGTTGATGATGCGTCCGCCCGTCGCCCGGAGGTGGGGCAGCGCCGCGCGGTTGACGCGCACCATGCCAAAAAAATTGACGTCGAAGAGGCGCATGGCGTCGGCGGTTTCCGTGAACTCCACGGCGCCGGAGATGCCAAAGCCCGCGCAGTTCACCACCAGATCCAGCCGCCCTTCCGCCGCGACCACCTGGCTGACCGCGGACGCCACGGCAGCTTCGTCTGTGACATCCACACTCAGATCCCGCGCCTGGCCGCCGCGGCGGCTGAAGGTATAGACAATATAGCCCCCGGCGGTCAGGGCGCGGGCTGTGGCCAGGCCGATGCCCGAGGTGCCGCCGGTGACAATGGCAATTTTCTTCATAAGGATGCTCCTTTCGTCTCTTCCCCTTAGTATAATACCGCCGCCCCGGCGGTGCAAGGGCGGCGTTGGGGGCAGGAGAAAAATTGCATCTTTTTTCCCATTGTTCGCAAATGCTTCACACATTTTCGCGCATACTCATGTAAAATAGGGTCTATCAGAAGTGTTGGAGGTGAAAGCTCACATGGCAAAAGATCCCTATGAAGTCCTCGGCGTGCCGCACGGCGCCTCTGAGGAGGAGATCAAGGCGGCCTATCGTCGCCTGGCCAAGCGATATCACCCCGACCTCAATCCGGGGGATCCCACCGCCGCCCAGAAGATGAACGAGGTCAATCAGGCCTACGAGCAGATCAAGAACCCTGCTGCCTATGCATCTCAGCAGCAGAATACCTACCGCACCTATGCCACCTACAACACCTATCATCCCCAGCAGGAGCGCGACCCCTTCGAGGACATCTTCCGGGGATTTACCGGCCAGCAATATCGCTCCGGCGGCAATCGTGTGCGGCCGTTCCAGCTCCTGCGGACGCTGGTGCTCATCTACCTGCTCTTTAACCTGGTCAGCTGCATGGCCAGTTCCCTGGTTTCGCGGCCATATTACCGCGACTACGGCACTTACTCCAGCGAAAGTGAAAGCCAGGGACCCTGGTCTCAGGAAAACCGGGAAGGCTTTGGAACATGGAATTGGGAGGATGGCTGAGATGGGACTTTTCTTTCAGCGGCAGCAGCCGCAAGAGGGGCGCTACGAGGCGCTCCTGGCTGAATATCAAAATTATCGCCGCCGCACCTCCATGGCCTTGGAAGCGGCGGAGGGAAAATCCGCCCGGCAGACTGCCGCGGCGTTTTTGCCCCTGTATGACGATCTGAGCCGGGCGCTTGCGTGTAGCTGCAACGATCCGGCCTTCTACCAGGGCGTGGAAATGATCTACCGGAGCTTACTTGGCATTCTCTCCTCTCTGGGGGTGAAGCCCATGGACTCCATGGGTCGGATCTTCAATCCCACCTACCACGAGGCCGTGGAGACCATCAACGACCCCAAATACCGCCGGGATGAGATCGTGAAGGTGATCCGAGTGGGCTTCACCATGGACGACGAGGTGATCCGGCACGCCCGGGTGATCGTCGCAAATTGCGAATAATTTAGCCATTTTGGCGCAGATGGAACGATAAAAGGAGCGTAAACATGGCAAATATGATTGGAATTGATCTGGGTACCACCAACAGCTGCGTCGCGGTGATGGAGGGCGGCGAGCCGGTGGTCATCCCCAACGCCGAGGGAGGCCGCACCACGCCCTCGGTGGTGGCCTTCTCCAAGACCGGCGAGCGGATGGTGGGCATGATTGCCAAGCGGCAGGCCGTCACCAATCACGCCCGCACCATCACCTCCATCAAACGGCAGATGGGCAGCGACTACCGCGTCACCATTGATGGAAAAAAATACACGCCGCAGGAAATCTCGGCCATGATCCTGCAGAAGCTCAAGGCCGACGCGGAGGCGTATCTCGGCGGCCCCGTCACCGAGGCCGTCATCACCGTGCCCGCCTACTTCACCGACGCCCAGCGCCAGGCCACCAAGGACGCTGGTAAAATCGCCGGTCTGGAGGTCAAGCGCATCATCAACGAGCCCACCGCCGCGGCGCTGGCCTATGGCGTGGACAAGGAAGAGAGTCAGAAGATCATGGTCTATGATCTCGGCGGCGGCACCTTCGACGTGTCCATTCTGGAGATCTCCTCCGGTGTCATCGAAGTCCTGGCCACAGCCGGCAACAACCACCTGGGCGGCGACGACTTCGACCAGTGCGTGGTGGATTACCTGGTCAAGGAGTTCAAGAAGGAGCACCGGCTGGACTTGAGCCGCGATCCCGCCGCCATGCAGCGCATCCGCGAGGCTGCGGAAAAGGCCAAGATCGAGCTCTCCTCCATGAAGGAAACCACCATCTCCCTGCCCTACATCGCAGTGGGCAAGGAAGGCCCCCTCCATCTGGAAACCACCCTCACCCGCGCCAAATTCAACGATCTCACCAGCCATCTGGTGCAGGCCACCCGGGGTCCCATGGATCAGGCCATCAACGATTCCGGCGTGTCCATCAGCCAGATCTCCAAGGTGCTCATGGTGGGCGGCTCCAGCCGCATTCCTGCGGTGCAGGAGCTGGTGCAGACCGTCACGGGGCGCCTCCCCTTCAAGGGCATCAACCCCGACGAGTGCGTGGCCATGGGGGCCTGCCTCCAGGGCGGCGTCCTCTCGGGCAC